>CAIOJG010000133.1 GCA_903858555.1 Candidatus Magasanikiibacteriota bacterium | reverse complement strand
TCGGCGTTGCCGTGATCGGCTGTTATTACCACTACTCCGTTTTTTGCCAGCGTATGTGCCACCACTTCACCCAACGCTTTATCAGCCGCTTCACAAGCTTTGATCGTAGCTTTTACATCACCGGTATGCCCCACCATATCTGGATTAGCAAAATTCAAAACTACAAAATCATAATTATCACTATCGATTGCCTTCACGGCTTCTTTAGCGACACCAGCCGCTGACATCTCTGGCGCATCCGCATAAGACGATACACGCGGCGACGGCACTATCACTCGGTCTTCTCCTGGGAAAGGATCTTCTACCGTACCATTTAAAAAGAAAGTAATGTGAGCGTATTTTTCCGTTTCCGCCACATGAAACTGTTTTTTGTTTGCACGGCTTATCGCCTCCGCCAAAGAATTGCGCACTACAATCGATGAATAAGCCACCACCACCGGTAAATCTTTTTCAAATTCTGTCATGGAGACAAAAAATAAATCTTTGATATATTCTCTTTCAAATTTATTGAAACCCGGCAACACAAAAGCCTTGGTCAATTCACGCGCGCGATCTGGGCGAAAATTATAAAAAATCATCGCGTCATTTTCTTTGACCGTGGCGACCGGAGCACCTTTATGCGTTATTACGGTCGGAATAAATTCTTCATCATAATTTTTTTGTTCATAAGCAGATTCCAAAGCCTGCAACGGATCTTCCGCTTGTCTATCGGCTACTCCCAGCGCCATCGCTTTATAAGCTTTTTCACATCTGTCCCAACGATTATCACGATCCATCGCAAAAAAACGTCCGCTCAGCGATGCGATTTTACCGACTTTCACGGTCTCCATTTTTTTCAATAATTCAGTCAGAAATGTTTTTCCGGAATTAAAAATAGTATCACGACCATCTAAAATACAGTGCACAAAAACCCTATCACCAATTTTTTGTTGCGCGCAGAAATCCAACAAAGCATAAAGATGTGTATCACTAGCGTGAACATTGCCACCACCAATTAAACCAACCAAATGCAAATTGGATTTATTTTTTTTGATATGTTCGACCGCTTGCAAAAACGCGGTATTTTTAAAAAACTCTCCATTAGAAATTTCGCTGTTGATACGCGGACAAGACTGATAATACACGCGACCAGCGCCAATATTTAAATGACCCACTTCCGAATTTCCCATCTCACCAAAATTCAAACCAACCTCATTTCCTGAAGCGTAAATAGTCATGGCTGGATAATTTTTGATGTAGTTTTTCAGATTGGTCATCTGAGCGTGTGCCACTGCATTGCCTTCACTGTTTGGGGCAACACCGAGGCCGTCAAAAATTACTAGAGATACTGGTTTGTAATCCATATTTTATATCAATGATTTACCGGTCATTTCGTTTGGTTTATCAATTTTCATCATTTTCAAAAGTGTCGGCGCAACATCTGCCAGCTTGCCACCTTTGTGAGCTTTTTTTGCATTGGTACCGATGATAATACAAGGCACTGGATTCACTGAGTGTTCGGTATCGACTCCTCCAGTTTTGATATTTAGCATTTCTTCGACATTTCCATGATCTGCCGTGATTATACCTTGTCCTTTGGCATTGTTCAAGGCTTCCACCACACGCCCAATTTGAGTATCAATGCATTTGACCGCTTCTTGAGCAGCTTTAAAATTACCGGTATGCCCTACCATATCGGCATTGGCAAAATTACACGCGATAAATTCATACTTACCAGATTTGATACCTTCAATCACTTTATCCGCCACACCCTCGGCATTCATGTAGGGCATATTTTCATAATTTTCAGCCAACGGGGTCGGAACTTTTACCCAATCTTCATCACAAAAATGTTGAGCATAACCACCATTAAAAAAATAAGTGATGTGCGCAAATTTTTCCGATTCCGCCACATACATTTGTTTACGTGGACATAATACTTGCACCAGACTATTCTGGACATCGCGACTTGGAAAAGCAGTAAAGACACCCGGTAAATCCGGACCAAAATCGGTCAAAGCCACAAACCGAGTATTTTGTGGCATACCAATTCGTTTGAAGGCTCCCGGATTAACTTTTTCAAAATCCGGCTGCACCAAAGTCTTGGTAATTTCGCGTGCTCGGTCGCTGCGTAAATTGAAAAAGAAAATCGCATCATTATTTTTTATAGTGGCGACCGGTTTTTTATTTTCTAAAATTACAGTTGGACGAACAAACTCATCGGTTTCACCACGATTATAGGCTTTGAGCAAAGCATCTTCGGCACCGTTGGCAGTATCACCTTTTGAGAGCACCATTGCTTCGTAAGCAGATTTTATTCGCTTCCAATTTTTATTTCGATCCATACCATAAAGTCGCCCCATCACTGTGGCAATTTTTTCATTGCCTTTCATGTGTTCACGTAATTTTTCCAAATGCCTCACCGCGTCATGCTGGGCGGAATCGCGACCGTCGGTAAACAAATGCAAATAAACTTTACTTATTTTTTCACGGCGCATTAATTCCATTAACGCAAATAAATGTTCGGGACACGAATGCGCGCTATTGTGATTGGACAACAGCCCCATCAGATGCACCGCGGTTTTATATTTTTTTACATGATGCAATGCCTGATGAAAAGCGTTATTTTTATAAAAGGTACCATCTTTGATGGAGCGACTAACATACACGGCATCTTGCTCCACTACGCGTCCGGCACCCAAATTGATGTGCCCGGCTTCGCTGTTTCCTTCCTGCCCTTTAAACAGTCCGACCGCTTCACCGCTGGCTTCCAATTCGGTATGTGGATATTTTTTTAGAAAATTAAAATAGTTGGGCGCGTTTTCAGGCACAATTGGATCAAGAGTATTTTCTTTACGACTAATACCCCAACCATCAATAATAATTAATACTGTAGTTTTGGTTTTGAGCATAATTAAATTCCTAACTCAATCTCTATTTCCATTAGACGATTATATTTTTCTACTCTTTCTGAACGAGACAACGAACCGGTTTTAATAAACTCGGCATTGACCGCAACCGACAAATCCGCGATAAAAGTATCAGAGGTTTCACCACTGCGATGCGACACTGCCACTTTATAATTATTTTGCTGCGCCAATTTTATAGCGGCCATTGTTTCAGTGACCGTGCCAATCTGATTTAATTTTATTAAAATCGCGTTGGCCACTTTGGTGTCAATGCCTTTTTGTAAACGCTCGGTATTGGTAACAAAAAGATCATCACCAATCAACGCGACTTTACTACCCATTTCTTTAGTCAATTTTTGCCAGTTGTCCCAATCATCTTCGGCCAAACCATCCTCAATAGAAATAATTGGATATTTTTTCAACCAAGTTTTATAAGTCTCAATCATTTTATCCGCGCGCCAGCCCTGTTTTTTATTGAGGAAATAATATTTATCGCCGTGATAAAATTCAGAAGCCGCCGCGTCAAATCCTAAAAATACATTTTTACCCGGAACCCAACCGGTATATTTTATGGCTTCCATTATTACTTGCAAAGCCCGTTCATTATTTAGTAGTTCCGGCGCAAAGCCACCTTCATCACCCACCGAAGTAACATATCCTTTTTGACTCAAAATATTGGCCAAAGCATGAAAAATTTGTGAGCCCATACGGACACGTTCACTCATTAATTTGTGGCGTGGAATAATTAAAAATTCTTGGATGGTCAAACCGTTGTCGGCGTGACGTCCGCCATTTAAAATATTCATCATTGGCACAGGCAAACGATATTCTTTTTCTTTGATATCATAAACCGAACGTAAAAATTTATATAAAGGCAGTTTCGCGTTAAGTGCGCCCGCGCGAGCGACCGCCATCGAGACGCCTAAAATCGCATTGGCACCCAAATTTGTTTTATTTTTAGTGCCGTCTAAAGCAATCATTTTTTGATCAATTTTT
>CAIOJG010000132.1 GCA_903858555.1 Candidatus Magasanikiibacteriota bacterium | reverse complement strand
TTATTTAACCTTGCCAATCGGGATATTAACCCATTTACTAATTGGGAAAATAACACCGATGACAAAAAACTTTCTCGATCCCCAAAGTAACTACATTCTGAAAGCTGTGATTATTGCTTGTCTAATTTTGGGTCTAAGGAATATTAAAATCATAAAGAAAAAGGCTGTTCTTTCGTAAAATCAGGAATCATCATCGGGGCGCTATCTTTATCCTGTGCCCAACCATTTTTAAAACCGAGATCAAGCATGTACTCGTATACCGTCTTCCACTCTTCATCATTTACCTCGCGCGTAAGCTCGGGGTATTTTGTTAAATCATTGAGAGGAAAATATTGACGCATCAGACTCACGTGCATATTGATGTCGATTTCAGCCAATATATCCAACACTCCCAAACTATTTTTTACATTATTTGGCAATACTAAATGTCGAACTATGACTCCACGTTGTCCAATTCCATTTTCATCCATTTTAAACTTTCCAACTTGCCACAACATTTCTTTGACCGCATCTTTGGCTGCTTGCGAATAATTTTTTATACCCGAATATTTAAAGCCCGATTCATCATCGCTATATTTAAAATCCGGCACATAAATATCTACCACCCCATTCATATTGCGCAACAACTGTTTTGGTTCAAAAGCATTCGAATTCCACATCAACGGAATTGTTAATCCCTCAGCACGCGCAATCTCAGCCGCTTCTTTTATTTGCTTCCACCACAAAGTCGGTGTCACCAAGTCTACGTTGAGTGCGCCTTGTTTTTGCAAAACCAACATTATTTTTGCCAAGTCCTCCACCGAATAATCGTTGCCCAATTTCTGTTGTGAAATCTGAACATTCTGACAAAAAACGCAGTGCAAATGACAGTAGCTAAAAAACACCCCGCCCGCTCCTTGATTTTTATTGCCCACCAGTGGCGGCTCTTCGCCAAAATGTTTTCCGTGCCAACCGATTTTTATTTTCATAATGCCAAAACTAATCTTTCATTATTCGTTTTAAATAATGACCGGTAAAACTAGCGGATTTTTTTGACACTTCTTCCGGAGTTCCGACAGCTACCAATTGACCACCTTTGTCACCGCCTTCTGGTCCTAAATCTATTAAATAATCGGCCGATTTTATGATATCCAAATTATGTTCAATCACTAACACGGTATTCCCTTGGCTTACCAATCTTTGCAACACAATCAAAAGTTTTCGTACATCATCATAATGCAAACCGGTAGTTGGCTCATCCAACAAATACAATGTCTTACTAGTACCATGCTTTGCCAATTCACGAGATAATTTTATTCGTTGCGCTTCACCACCGGAAAGTGTGGTTGCGCTTTGTCCCAAGGTGAGATAAGCCAAGCCAACTTCATTAAGAATTTTTAATTTATCATAAATCATCGGGATATCTTTGAAAAATTCTTCCGCCTCTTCGATGGTCATTGCCAAGATATCAGCAATATTTTTTTCTTTATAAAAGACCTGCAAAGTTTCTTGATTAAATCTTTTACCCTTACAAACTTCACAGACTACTTCCACACTTGGTAAAAAATGCATCTCAATTTCAATAATCCCTTTGCCTTCACAATTTTCACAACGACCACCCGGAACATTAAAACTAAAACGTCCCAATTTAAAACCACGAATACGCGCTTCGGCCGTAGCCGCAAACAAATCACGAATTTGGTCAAAAGCTTTCGTATAGGTCGCCGGATTACTACGTGAGGTACGACCAATCGCCCCTTGGTCAATTGTGATCAAATTATCCAAATATTCTGTGCCGGTTAGTTCTTTACATTTTACCTGCTTATCCAATCTAAACATTTTATTTACTACCGCTTGGCGTAAAATATCATGCATTAAAGTAGATTTTCCGGAACCGGACACACCGGTCAAACACACAAAACGACGTAGCGGAATTTCCACGCTCAAATTTTTTAAATTGTGTTCAAACGCACCTTTGATTTTAATTTTTGGGGTAGCACTATCCACTTTACGAAAATTTTCTGGACCAGAAATAAAAACTTCGCGACGCAAATATTTGCCCGTCAAAGATTTAGTTGGATCACCAATAGTTTTACAACCAAAAAATTCTTTACCGTTTTTTTCTTTACCGAGAATAACTTTGGTTGGGCCAGAATACACCACTTCACCACCATGTTTACCTGCCCCTGGACCAAAATCCACAATCCAATCACTAGCTAAGATAGTATCCTCGTCGTGCTCTACCACAATAATAGTATTGCCAACATCACAAAGATTACGCAAAGTTTTTACCAGTTGATCATTGTCGCGCTGATGCAAACCAATCGTCGGCTCATCCAATACATACAGCGCCCCCACAAGCCGTGTACCCACTTGCGATGCCAAACGAATACGTTGTGCTTCACCTCCGGACAATGTCCCCGCTTTTCTATCCATCGTGAGATAATGCAAACCCACGTCAAACATAAATTGCAAACGGTTGTTTATTTCTTTGCTAACCATTCCCGCAATCTCGCGTTCTTTTTCAGCCAAATTCATATCCAATTCCGCAAACCATTCACGGGCATCACGGATATTCATCTGCGCCACTTCAAAAATATTTTTATCATTTACCTTCACACTCAGAGCAGTATCGTTCAATCTTTTGCCATGACATTTTGGACAAATTTCTTCACTAAAAATTTCTTTAGTTCCTAAACCGGTACACGCTTCACAATAACCATACGGACTATTAAAACTAAAAAGACGCGGTTCAATTTCCGGAAAACTAAAACCATCATTGGGACAAGAATATTGAGTAGAATAAATTTGTTCATGTTTATCCGCAAAAATTACGGAGCACAAACCGTTGCTCAAATCCACCGCTTTAGCAATCGCTTCACTCAAACGCTGATCTTCCAAAGCATCGAGCGGAATTTTATCTACCACTACTTCGATAGTATGTTTATTATTTTTTGATAATAAAATTCTTTCTTTCAAACTATACATTTTCCCATCGACACGCACTTCCAAAAATCCAGAATTATATACATCATAAAGCATCTGATAATATTCTCCTTTGCGACCACGTACGACCGGAGACAATAAAATTAATTCACCTTTTTTAGTTTTATCTGTTTTTATTTTTTTGATAATCTGGTCATTCATTTCATCCACCGTCATCTTTTCAATCTTGGTGCCACACTCTGGACAATGCGGACGACCCACACGCGCAAACATAACACGAAGATAATCGTAAATCTCGGTGATAGTCGCGACGGTAGAACGAGGATTGGCACTGTGCGCTTTTTGATCAATCGAAATAGCTGGAGACAAACCATCAATCTCATCCACATCCGGTTTTTGCATGCCGCCCAAAAACTGACGGGCATAAGCTGACAATGATTCAATGTATCGGCGCTGACCTTCGGCAAAGATGGTATCAAACGCCAAAGAAGACTTGCCGGACCCAGACAAACCTGTAAACACAATCATTTTATTGCGTGGTAATTCCAGCGAGACATTTTTAAGATTGTGCTCGCGCGCCCCTTTGATAATAATTTTTTCTTGCATAAAATACAAAAGCCCCTTGGGTAGCTATACCTAGGGGGTAGTTAAAATTTATATGGTTACTTTACCTGCTTTTTTGATAAAAGTCAATAAAATTGACATTCAGCAAACTTTTGTATAGACTTTAAAACGTACCCCAACCTAGGACAATGGAGGAGCCAATGAAAGGAAAGCACTACGTCGAGCTTCATGTCAACGATAGCAAACATGCCAATCGACGGCTGGCCAGATGGAAGAGCGAAAATCCTGGAAAGAAAATCAGGGCAAATTACTTATCATACATCCAAATCAGCAAAAACAAAGATCGACAAAACCGACTGTGTTTCTGGTGGGACTGGAAATGATGGGCGTAAGCTCCAAAAGCACCAAGACCAACAACGAAGTTGGTCTATAGCCGAGGCTGGAGTAAGAAATAAAAAACCACCCGCACTCACATCAATTGAAAAAATATTTTCTATTGATGTGACGGGTGGTTTTTTTATTTAAATAATTCAGAGTGGGTGCCTGTAGCGGTAAGTTCTAATACCAAAACATCTTCATACACCCGATATATCAATAACCAATCCGGCAATATATGGCATTCAAAATATCCTTTAAACTCACCTTAGTGAAAGTTAAATGATATTTCATATTAGTCAGGCTCGTTCATTATATCTTTCTCCATCTCTTCTAGGCTATCATAAGTTTTTAGCTTACCCTCTCTGAACAACCTTTCATTCTCTTTACTCTGGGCCACCATTCGTTTTTCAAATTCTGGCGTGTATCCATTTTCAGTTAATATTCGAAATGGTATACCCTTTTTAAGAATAACTTGATTTAAATACATCTTAACACCAGAACTCATATCCAACCCCAAAGATTCAAAAATCTTGGTGGCGTCTTTTTTAAGTTTACTATCAATGCGAACTTGGAGAGTGGTATTCATAATTTTAAGGTTAACTTTGTATAATTTTATTATACTACATTGTATGTACATTGTCAATACATACTTTTATTTTTCTAAATCTTTAAATTTTGGAAATTTTAATCGATTGACTAAATCATCATACAATAAACTTGATCTCTGCTGCCATCCAATCGAATAGATCAACATCAATTTCTTAATTTTATCTTTTACTCCTGGTTTATTTTTCGCATCTTCACTACTTAGAGCCGCAGCGTAAGCATTTTCAATATCATCCACTAAAATTGCGATATCGCGAACGTCTGGCTCTTTTTTCCTTTTTAAGGGACCTAATCGTAAATTGATAGTTTCAAAAACAGATACCATCGCGCGCACCGATTCTTCATTTCCTGCTTCACTTTCCAATCCAGGTTTATATGCATTTTCTGAAAAAGTCATATTTTAAATTATTTACTTTTCTCTTCCTCACGTTTACGTAAAGCCAATTCATGAATCTCATCACGCAAAATCGCGGCCAACTCAAATTCCAAACCTTTCGCTGCTTCGCGCATTTGTTTTTCTTTTTCTTTGATAATAATATCAAGCGGTCTTGCATCACCCAAAAGATCCAACTTCGTCACTTCCGACATTCTACCTTTGCCTTTCTTTTTAGCATTTCTGGTTTCCGTACTGGAAATTCCAAATTCTTCCAAAATATTGCGAATAGTTTTTTGAATAGTTTGTGGAGTGATGCCGTGTTTTTTATTGTATGCCAATTGAATTTTACGACGACGTTCGGTTTCACTCATCGCTTTTTTCATGGAACCGGTAATATTATCGGCATATAAAATTACTTGTCCGTTTACATTGCGAGCCGCACGGCCAATCGTCTGAATCAAACTAGTCTCACTGCGCAAGAAACCTTCTTTGTCCGCATCCAAAATTGCCACCAACGACACCTCCGGCATATCCAAACCTTCACGCAAAAGATTCACACCAATGATTACATCGATTTCACCACGACGCAAAGAAGTAATAATTTCAATACGCTCCAATGTCTCAATATCACTATGCAAATACTTTACTTTAATATTTTTCTTTACTAAATATTCGGTCAAATCCTCCGCCATCTTTTTGGTCAAAGTGGTCACCAAAATACGTTCATTTACTTTGATACGTTCATCAATACGAATAATCAAATCTTCAATCTGAGATTTTACTTTGCCTTTACCGGTCACCGGCAACACCAAAATTTCAGGATCAATCAAACCAGTCGGTCGCACCACCTGCTCTACCACCTGTTCACTATTTTTAATTTCAAATTCAGTCGGGGTGGCGGACACATAAATCATTTGTTTAGTGCGAGCTTCAAATTCATCATATTTCAGTGGACGATTATCACTAGCACTAGGCAGACGGAAACCGTGCTCTATCAAAACATCTTTACGCGCCTTATCACCAAAATACATGCCGCGCACCTGCGGAATGGTCACGTGCGATTCGTCTACTACTGTGAGAAAATTTGGGTCACAATGCAAAAAATAATCCAGCAAAGTAAACGCCGGCGCCCCCGGTTCGCGACCATCAAAATGGCGAGAGTAATTTTCAATTCCACTACAATATCCGAGATTCTGAATCAATTCCAAATCATAATTCACGCGACGTTTCAATCGTTCCGCTTCCAATAATTTTCCTTGCATCTCAAATTCTTTCAGACGCTCTTCCAACTCTGCTTTAATATCTTTAAACGCTTTTTCTTTTACGGCCGGACTGGCGACATAATGCTTGGCTGGGAAAAACCATATATCTTCTTGTTCGCGCTCCACTTTACGAGTCACCGGATCCAGACGCTCAATTCTTTCTATCCGATTGGAAATTTCAAAACGATAAATTTTTTCTTCATTCACCGGCACAATCTCAAATACCTGACCGGTCATACGGAAAAGCCCACGCTTAAGATCGCTGTTGGTGCGTTCAAACTGCATATCAATCAATTTTTCCATCATCCCACGACGGTCCAATTCATCCCCCACCTTCAAATGCAAAACCGTGCGTTCATATTCTTTTGGTGAACCAAGGTTATAAATCGCGGACACCGATGCCACAATAATCACATCTTTGCGCGACAATAAAGCTTGAGTACAGGCATGACGCAAGCGATCAATTTCTTCGTTAATCATCGCCTCTTTTTCAATATAGGTGTCAGTGTGCGGCATGTACGCTTCCGGCTGATAGTAATCATAAAAAGAAACAAAATACTCCACCGCATTGTCCGGAAACAATTCACGAAATTCATTACATAGTTGGGCGGCCAAAGTTTTGTTATGGGCAATCACCAAAGTAGGTTTCTGGGTTTGTTCTATCACATTGGCCACCGTAAAAGTTTTACCCGAACCGGTAACACCAAGCAAAGTTTGTTTGGCAAACCCTTTATTTACTCCCTCCACCAGCTGCTCGATCGCCTTGGGCTGATCGCCCGCCGGCTTCATTTTAGATTGTATTTTAAATTTGGACATGGAGGTAATCTATCACTTTTAAAACTTATTTTCAAATTTCAAATTTTTTGGTAAATACAAAAACACGCTGGATAAAAATATGATTGCCAGAATAAAATATACCGGATAAATTAATCCGCGTGTTACTAATACACTAGACACAAACAATAGCGGGATATCAAAAACACTTTTTACCAAATTGGAAAGCGACAAAACAGTCGCCCGGTTATATGAACTGCTGTATTTATTAAATAAATCCGAGAAAATCGGCCACCGCGCATTTTCGCTCATAT
>CAIOJG010000131.1 GCA_903858555.1 Candidatus Magasanikiibacteriota bacterium | reverse complement strand
GCCACCACTTTAAAAGAATACCAAAAATATATTGAAAAAGACGCAGCCCTAGAACGTCGTTTCCAACCAGTAATGGTAAAAGAACCATCACTAGACGATGCCATTGCCATCTTGCGTGGTATTAAAGAAAAATATGAAGTCCACCACGGTGTACGCATTACTGACGCTGCTCTTTTGGCAGCCGTAAAACTTTCTGATCGTTATTTGACCGACAGATTTTTGCCGGACAAAGCTATCGACTTGATGGATGAAGCCGCCTCCGCTTTGCGTTTGGAAATTGATTCTATGCCGGAAGAACTAGACAAAATGAAACGTCAGATGATCAAATTTGAAATCGAAAAACGCGCGCTCAAAAAAGAAACGGATTTAGAATCCAAAGAACACATGGCGAAACTGGAAAAAGATTTGGCCGACCTCAAAGAAAAAAGTTCTGAGCTCGAAGCTAAATGGAACAATGAAAAAGAAATCATTACCAAAATCCATAATTACAAAAAAGAAATTGATCGCTTAAAACAACAAGCAGAAATCGAAGAACGTCGCGGTGATTTACAAAAAGTCGCCGAGATTCGCTATGGCAAAATTCCAAATTTAGAAGGTGACGTAAAAAATACCGAAAAGAAATTGATTGAGCTGCAAAAAAGTCACGGCATTCTCAAAGAAGAAGTGACTGAGCAAGACGTAGCTCTCGTGGTATCACGTTGGGCTGGGATTCCTGCTTCGAAATTGATGCAGAGCGAAACCGACAAGCTCACCAATATGGAAGAAATTTTGCGCCACCGTGTGGTTGGTCAAGAAGAGGCTATCAAAGCCGTGTCCAACGCCATCCGTCGTTCTCGTGCCGGTATTGCTGAGCCAAACCGTCCGATTGGTTCTTTTATTTTTCTTGGTCCGACCGGTGTTGGCAAGACCGAGCTCGCCAAAGCCTTGGCTGAATTTATGTTTGATACCGACGAAGCTCTGGTGCGCGTAGACATGAGTGAATACATGGAAAAACACAGCGCCGCCAAATTGATCGGTTCCCCTCCTGGCTATGTCGGCTATGAAGAAGGCGGACAACTCACCGAAATTATTCGTCGTCGTCCTTATGCAGTTTTGCTTTTTGATGAGATAGAAAAAGCTCACCCGGATGTCTTTAATATTTTATTGCAAATTTTAGACGAAGGACATGTCAAAGACGCCAAGGGTCGCTTGGTAAATTTCAAAAACACCGTAATCATTTTGACCAGTAACATTGGCAGTCAAATGATTTTAAACCTCAACAAGCGTGGAGAGTTTGGTTTTGAAACCAATCGCGGCAAGCATGCCAAGTCCAACGAAGACAGTATCCGTGATAAAATAATGCCAGCCTTACAAGAACATTTCAAACCGGAATTTTTAAACCGCTTGGATGAAATTATTATTTTCCATTCTTTGATGGAAAAAGAAATCGCCCAAATCGTAGAGTTACAACTCGCCAAAATTCAAACTCGTCTCAATGAGAAAAAAATCACTCTAGAAATTACTCCAGAAGTAAAAAAACACATCGCCAAAGTCGGTTATGAACCAAACTACGGTGCCCGTCCAATCAAGCGTGTCATCCAAAATGAAATTTTAGATGCATTATCACTTCACATCATTGACGGTCAAATCAAGGACGGCCAAACTGTCAAACTCACCATAGAGAAAAACAAAATAATATTCAAATAAGGTAAGTTTGAAATGTTGTCTTAACCATTATTGTAATGTATAATAGATGTTATGAAGAAAATTCTATCATTTTTAATGTTCGCTTTAATTCTGTCCCCGACGGTTGCTTTGGCGCAAGCGGATTTTAATCCCAATTACATTATTTCCGACTCGGAAATGTTTGACGGAAATAGTTGGAAAATTGAAGACATTCAAAATTTCTTAGTAGCCCGTGCCAGTTATTTGGCAACCTACCAAACCGAAGATTTAAATGGCAACATGCGCACAGCTGCCGGTATTATTTATGACGCCGCCCAAACCAATAATGTCAACCCTAAATTTTTATTAGTGACCTTACAAAAAGAACAGAGTCTAGTCACCGACGACTCCCCCGCTCAAAAACAATTGGACTGGGCTACCGGTTTTGCGGTTTGTGATGGTTGCGATCGCGAAGATCCAAAAGTTGCCAAGCATAAAGGTTTTGCCAAACAAGTAGATGATGCGGCCAGTATCATGCGCTATTATTACGACAACAAAGGACTCAGTTATGTCAAACAATTAAACCAGCCAACCAATATAGACGACATCAACGTCACCCCACAGAGCTGGGCGACAGCTTTTTTGTATACTTACACTCCCCACATCAATGGTAACAAAAACTTCTGGCGCATCTGGGAAACTTGGTTTACACAAAATTACCCAAATGGCACTTTGGTAAAAGCCTCGGACTCTACCTCGACTGATGTTTGGCTTTTGCAAGATGGCAAAAAACGTAAATTCAAAAGCATGTCAGTGCTAATCTCTCGCGCTGATCCAAAAATGATGATTTCAGTTCCTCAATCCGAATTAAACAATTACGCTGATGGTCCCGATATATCTTTACCAAATTATTCTATTTTAAAAAACGAAACTAACCAATATTATTTATTGGATTATGACACCTTACGTCCATTTGACTCTGAAGCAACCGTACGTCAACTCGGCTATAACCCGGACGAAATTATCGACGTTTCATCTAGCGACCTAATCGGTTATGGAAACGGACCAATAATCTCGAGCACGTCTACCGCACCTTTAGGTGTCATTTACCAAGTCACTGATTTGGATAATACTTTTTATTTGCTTAAAGATGGCACGGTCTATCCTTTGACCGAATCAAATTTAATCAGTGCCAATTACAAAAATATTCCAATAGAAAAACATAAGAAAAAAGATTTGGCGAATTTTCCGGTTGTTTACAACGCACCAACCGTCAAAGACGGTTTGTTGCTGAAAGATAAACAGAGTGATCAAATTTATGTAATTGAAAATGGTAAAAAACGCCAAATTGCAGACAGTGATTCTTTTGATGCTTTGGGTTATAAAAAAGAAAACGTTATTACTGTTAACTCACCTACCCTCTTAAGCATCCCCGAAGGTGAAAAACTTTTTGTTAACGCTACTCTTTTGAGTTCAAAAGATAAGTACTTGGGTGACTCAGAAGTAGCAGTCAAAGATCTTTGCAATTCAAAGTTGCCCGCTTACCTGGTCGCTGAATATCCCAGCGGCCGCATCATCTCTGGAAAAAATATCGACACTAAGCGCACCATGGCTTCTTTGACAAAACTTATTACCGCCCTTACAGTTTTGGACGAAAATTACAAACCAGAAGCTGTCTTGACATATAGTGCCAAGAAGTTTAATGTTGAAGGGGGAAACTTAATAATCTCCGATGGTGAAAAAATAAAGGCTAAGGATGCTTTTAATTCGATGTTGGTCGGTTCGGCCAATAATACCGCTCGAATGTTGGCTGCCTCTACCGGACTGGATGAAAAAGGTTTTGTGAAATTGATGAATGAAAATTTGGATACTTGGGGCATGGACAACACTTCGGTCGCCGATGTGATGGGACTCGATGAAAAAAACAAATCCACCACTCGCGATTTACTTAAAATCTTTATTAAAGCCTATAAAAATGATACGATAAAGAAATCGGTTGAACAAACTAGTTATAATTTTACCGAGGTGTTGAGCAAAGATAAAATAAAATCGCACACTATCAAAAATACCAACAAGCTAGTAGAAAAAGCTGGAAAAAATTATAAAATCTTAGCCAGTAAAACCGGTTATACCGTAGAAGCCGGTTCAAATTTAATAATGCTTACTCAAAATAATAAAGACAAAAAACAATACGTAATAATCTCATTGGGTAATCCTGATTATGCCCACCGTTTCGATGAACCAAATAAAATCGCACAATGGGTCGCTTCGCCAAAAACTATTTTAGCATCTAACTAATTTTATAAAATAATTAAAATCATATGTCTTTAGTATTTGCAGCGATTACGCCTCACCCGCCGCTTCTGATACCAACTATCGGAAAAGATGCTATAAAAAAACTGGAAAAAACCAAAGCGGCCATGGAAAAATTGGAAGAAGATTTATATCTTGCCAAACCGGAAGTAATTTTTATTATCACTCCTCATGGTAATTTTTTCCCGGACGCGTTTACCATTAATGCTTGTACCGATTTTCAATCCAACCTTAAAGAATTTGGTGACTTGATTACCAACCTTAAATTTAAAGGCGATATTAATCTAGCTACCAGTATTCGTTCCGTAAGTAAAGAACAAAATATTCCAACCACTTTGATAACTGAGACCAATTTGGACCACGGCTGTTCAGTGCCTTTATATTATTTGGCCCAACATTTACCCGATGTAAAAATTGTTCAATTTGGTTTTTCTGATTTAGACGCAAAAGCACATTTAGATTTTGGATACCTTATTAAAGAAAAAATCCTAAATACCAACAAACGCATTGCCGTAATCGCTTCCGCCGACCTGTCTCACGCCTTGGCGACCGACTCCCCAGCCGGATTTAATCCAGCGGGTGCCAAATTTGATGAAAAAATTCAAGAACTATTGGCTAGCCACAACACCGTGGGCATGATGCAGATTGAAAGCGAAACTATTAAAAATTCATCCGAATGCGGTTTTAGATCACTCCTAATTTTATTGGGTATTTTAAAAGATATCGACTATACTTATCGTCAATATTCTTACGAAGCACCATTTGGAGTGGGCTATCTCACTGCCAATTTTGTCCTATAATATGATCGCCAAAGTTGCGCCGATCCGTCGCCTTCCTCAAAAAATTTCTGAACTGGATTACTCTGTAGAAAGTTCCATGACCGATACCATCAAGATCGGTCATTTGGTTTTAATACCTTTTCGTAATCAAAATATTTTTGGAATAGTGACCGGTCTGATTGACGACTCTGCTGGCATGATTGGAAAAAAAATAAAACCGATTTCCGAGCTGATATGGCAACAAAATGCTTTTACCAATGAACAACTAAATTTTTTAAAAGAGATAAGTGAATTTTATAGCACACCACTGGGTTTTATTTTACAAAGTGCGCTTTTGCCTTTGAAAAAAACTAAACTAAAAAAACTAACTCCTGATTTTAGAATTAAAGCAACAACTTCTGAACGCAAAAAACCAGAACTGTGGATTTATAAAAATATTGAAGAAAAGAAAAATATTTTTAATGAATCTAGAGACGGCCAAACTTTGATAATTGTTCCGGAAATAAGTGCAATAAAATCCGTAATTGATTGTTTACAAAACCCCCAGAATGCGATTGTGGTTAGTGGTGATTTGGGAGACAAAGAACTATTTGATACCTGGCTAAAAATCCGCACCGGCGAAACAAAAATAATTGTTGGTACCCGTCGGGCACTTTTTATGCCGTGGAGTAATTTACAAACAATAGTTGTAGACGACGAAGCCAACCCTGGACACAAAAGTTCAGATATGGCACCACGCCTGCACGCCCGCGAAGCCGCGCTAATGTTGGCCCACGCTCATGGCGCCAAATGTATTTTGACCGGACACACCCCAAGCGTAGAAAGTTGGTATTTCGCCAAGGCTGGTATTTATTCTACTCAAAGCTTACCTAGTCCTTTGCACAGCGAAGACTCTATTTTAATAGATATGCGCGATGAACGCCGTGGTCGCAACTACAGCGCGATTAGTACCGAGCTCGACGACCATCTATCACAACCAGGAGATATTTTTCTGTTTATCAATCGTAAAGGTAGCTCGTCTTATGTTGGCTGTCGTGATTGTGGATACGTTTCCAAATGCCCAAACTGTAAACGTGTGCTGGTCTATCATGAAAATACTTCTACTTTAGAATGTCATTTTTGTCACACTAAAATAAAAATATTTTTAAGCTGTCCTCAATGTCACGGCACCAACGTCGCGATGTATGGTGTTGGCACCCAACTGCTCGAACATGAAATAAAGAAAAAAAATATTGTCAACAAAACCATTGTTCGTCTGGATAGTGATACCGTCGAAATTTATGATGAAAAAATTTCCGGTGATAAAATAATTATTGGCACTCAGCTGGCTTGGGAAAAAATAGATTGGTCTAAAATCTCGCTGATGTCTTTTTTAGATGCCGATTCTTCCCTCTTTGTGCCGGAATATAAAATGTCGGAAAACCTTTGGTGGCAAATTCGTGACGCCCAATTCCGTTTGCCTGAAAAAGCCACTCTGCTTATCCAAACCGGCCACACCGAACATCAAGTTTTAGCCAATCTGACACAAGTAGAAAAATTTTATGAATCCGAGAGTCAGGAACGCAAACTTTTTTCCTACCCACCCTTCGGTTATATCCTCAAACTATACAATGGCGAAAAAACAGCCGACACTTCACTGCGAGCTGCGACCAACCTCGTGAACCACCTCAAAGCATTGACAAAAGACCAAAAAAACCTTATAATATCTAGTCCTTTAGCGTTTTCCCCTACCTACTTTAAAGGACTATACTTTTACGGTATAATAGTGAAAGTCGGTTTTGAAAAATACAAACAAACTACTAAATTTATTGGTCAAAATATTCCGGAAAACTGGAAATTTGATCCTAATCCAAGTAATTTATTATCTTTTTAATATGTTTCTACCAGTCGTCGTTGAACCAAATCCAATGTTGCACAAAAGAGGCCGCGACCTCACTAAAGCCGAAGTCAGTACTCCGGCCATCAAAAAATTGATCAAAAACATGATCGAGACGATGTACATTAAAGATGGCGTCGGTATTGCCGCACCTCAAGTCAACGAGTCGCTACAAGTTTGTATTATTGCCAAACAATTTTCTCCATTACAAAACAATGAAGATTTGGCTTTGATAAATCCAACTTGGACAAAGATTTCTCTTAAAACCAATTGGGACACCGAGGGCTGCTTGTCCGTACCTTTTGTTTATGGTGAAGTAAAAAGATATTCCAAAATAAAAGTAAAGGCACTTAACCGCCACGGTGAAGAAATAGAATTTGAAGCCAGTGATTTTCCGGCTCGCATTGTGCAGCACGAAGTTGATCACCTCAACGGAATTTTGTTTATTGAAAAAGCGCGTAACCTGAAAAAAATCGATCCTTTACAAAAAGAATTGTAATTATGATTTCAATCGTCTTTTTTGGTTCTCATCAATTTTCTACACCCATTTTTCAAAAAATTATTGATAGTGGGTTGTTTGATATTAAATTGGTCGTGACTCAACCAGATAGACCAGTAGGACGCAAGCAAGAAATCCAAATGACAGGTGTAAAAATGTTGGCATTAAAATACAATATTCCGGTGGAACAACCGGCGACTTTAAAAAATTATGTTTTGCCGGTCACGGCCGATGTCAATATCGTTTGTAAATACGGTTTAATAATTCCGGAGTCGATTTTAAACTCAGCAAAATTTGGATCAATAAACACTCATGCTTCTCTTTTGCCAAAATATCGCGGTGCCTCTCCGATTCAATCTGTCTTGATTAACGGCGAAAAAGAAACCGGCAGCACTATTATGTTGATGGATAAAGAAATGGATCACGGTCCAATTTTATCTCAAGAAACTTTGGCCATTGATCCAAATGAAAATTGTTTTGAATTAAGCGAACGTTTAGCTCCGCTAGAAGCAGAACTACTCATCAAAACTGTGCCGGATTTTGTGGCTGGAAAGATTTCTCCTCAAGAACAAAATCACGTGGCGGCTACTTTTTGCAAAGAACTAACTCGTGATGATGGTAAGATAGATTGGACCAAAACAGCTATAGGAATATACAACCTCTACAGAGGCCTAACCCCATGGCCTGGTATTTGGACAACTTGGCAAGAAAAACGTCTTAAATTGCTCAAAATCGGGCTTTCTGAGAGTTCTGTGCCAGAGGGCAAGCTAACTGCCGTGGATGGACGCCTCTTCATGGGTTGTGGAGAAAATACAGCTATTGAAATTTTTGAATTACAGTTGGAAGGAAAAAATGCGATAGACGCCAGAGGCTTTATCAACGGGTTCAAAAACTTATTGTAATATGAACAACCAAAAACTCTCGAATTTGTTCCGGGGTTTTAAAGGACGAAAAGAAAAACTACAAGCCATCACCCGCTACAGCCTTTATAACACAATGTTTTATCGGACTAATGATTATGTTCATTCAAAACATGTTTATTATCTGGTTTCATTTATGGGCCCACAGGCAAATAAAATCTGGCCAAATTTTGATATAGAAAAAACAAAAATAATGGCACAAATTCACGACGACATTGAAATTG
>CAIOJG010000130.1 GCA_903858555.1 Candidatus Magasanikiibacteriota bacterium | reverse complement strand
TTAAATTATCAAAAGCAGTTGTCGTCGAACCTTCTTGAAATTGAACCGCGTCAATATTTAAACTTGTCGAAGCATAAATAACATCTCCACCAACCACGATAAGTGGTGACAAAACTGTAGAGGAAGCACGCGAAAGATTCGGAATAGTAACCGCATATCTAGAATACGTGGATGTAACGACAGAAAGTTGAATTGGGGAAAAAGCAGGCGAACTAGAAGATATATCTAAATTATTAACATCAGAGATACAATCCCAAGTTGAAGAGGTAAAATTATAAAAATCTGTAGACGAAACACCGCAGCTGCCAGCTCCATTTAAATTAGAGAACAAACCAACACGCATCGTCTCTCCACCATTTTTACCAACCGCATAAAAACTTAATGTACTAGAGCCGCTAATTCCAGGATTGCTGATGGATTGCAACAACAACACAAAATCTGCCGTGCTTGTAGCTGATAGATCTAAAGACTTTTGTCCATCAAATGATGAGTTTGTACTTAAATTAAATCCGGTCCAAGTATTCGTTGATTGTTGAATACACCAAACACCATTTTGACCATTACAATGACTTGGATCAAAAGATTCAAAAGACGGATCAGTCAATAAATTAATGACTGGGCGTACGGTAAAATCCGCGCTAGCCACATCTGAATTTAAAACACCGGCATTTAAATTTAAAACACCACCCGAAGTAATACTGAGTTTTTCAGTGCCATCAGATTTTACGGATAAAATCTTATCATCAGTTGAAGTTGAGCCAAAGCTGCTGGCATTAAAAACAAAAGCATTATTAACAACTACATTATTGGATCCATTATCAAACGCGGTTGGCAAATTTCCAGACTCAAGTTGGAGAGCGTCTAGAAATATTGTTTGACCCTGAAAATTGATGTCACCACCAACCCCCATAAACGAGGTTATCTTTGTAGAAGATGCAAACGGCAACGAAGGAACGGTCACTGAATATCTGGAAAAAGGACCAAACGGCGTGGAAGTTACCACTAGAGAGGTAATGTAAGGTGACGTTGAAGTAAATTGTATATTATTTGCTACTATACAATCCCACGAGGATGAATTAAAATTATAAAGGAAAACTGATGATGGAGCACAGTTGGCTGTCAAATCACCACCAAAACCAACTCGGATTGTTTCATCCCCAAATTGACCTTTCGCGTAAAAACTTACGGTGGATGAATTTGTTCCGCCAGGGTTTGTTACGGCTTGCCCAATCAATACTGTATCTGTAGTGTTTGTAGGAGAAGTCAAAGATAATGAATGCAGACCATCAAAAAAAGTACTGGTATTAACTGTAATCCCATATTCACTATTCCCAACCGTACCAATCCAGGAACTAGTGCCGACAGTTGCCTCAAACGAAGGATTCACAAATAAATTAACATGAGTTGATGTAACAGATTCAGTACTGGTAACATTTGATTTAAAAAGTCCGTTCACAGATGTAACCGTGTCACCAAAAGTAGTTTGTCCAGTGGTAGAGAGCGTGTTTAACACTGTCTGACCGGTAGAAGTGGCATTTGTCCAGGATAAATTACCAATTGCTGCCGTCACTGCCGTAACCAAATTTGAAAAAAATGATCCACTCGAAGTAGCGTTAACAAAATTTGCGTTCCCGGTAACATTTAAACCTGTAGATGTTACATTATTTAAATTAAAATTTCCGCTACTATCAGCCACCGGAATATAAGCGCCTGATTGTGGTGTTGAAGTGGCGACGACTCCATCTAAATATTTAGCATTGATAGCAAATGGGCTAGCGGTCAATCGCTTTCGTGGCAATAAATCTTGCCCACCAATATTTACTTGTAAATAAATAGTCGCATTGTTCTGAAAAATTGTAGGGCTCAGAGAATTTGTTCCAACATCACCCAAATTTACTGTAAAAAAACCATCGGCCACATCTACATTTATGGTAGAGGTGGTAGGCAAAGTTCCATTGGCAGTATACAAAGCAGTACCACCACTCGCCGAATCATACAAAACAAACTTCATGGCTTGAGTAGTAGTAGCTGTAGAGCCTCCTATCAATAATTTTCCTTGATAAGTAATAATCGATGGTGCGTCAGCAGCCAAAGTAAAATTTGATTGAAAGAAAACTAAAGAGAAAATAGACAAAAACAACAAAAATACACCGCTTAACCAAAAATTGCGGTTGCGTTTATTTACGATTTTGTTTTGCGCTAACTCTCCCATAGACTTTGAATATATTATACTCCTTTTTGTTCCAAAATTAAACAAAAAATGTGTATAAGTAAGCCATTATTTTTTCTTCAATTTTACATCCTGAGAAATCGTTTCAGCAGCCTTACCACGCAGATCAATTTCAGCTGTTTTCTGAGATTCATACCCTTCATGATCAAAAGAAATATAGTATTGATTATCGCCAGCCATAAAATAATATTTACCGTTGTTATCCGTCACTTCGGTAGCCACTAATTTATTAAATTTAGAATCGAATAAACGGGCCACTACCTTTGAGAGTGGTTTTTTACTTGTTTCATCATACACTATACCCCAACCTTTAGCGGACACAGGCTTTGAAAGACGTCTAAATATAAAAGTCAAAAATAAATGTGCGGCCAAAAGGAACCACATATACCAAACCGGTGAAATATACAACGACCCAGCTACCACAATCAACCCTATCCAACCAACTGATGATTGTACCCGACGCAAAATTTTATTCCAAACCACTCTCTTTGGTGTTTCCATTTTTTCTCCAATTGGATCAAGCGGTATATTAGCCGTAATTACCGCTCCCGTTTCAGTCACTTTTATATCTTCACCATGATAAATATCCAACCTCTTACCATCCACCTGCGAATCCTTCAAAAACACACTCGGAAATAATAAATTTCCTTTTCTAACTTCCAAACGATATCGTCCCGCATTTACCACAAAGAAATATCGCCCATCTGACCCGGTCACCTTAGTCTGAAGCAATCTTTTAGTATCCAAATTTATCAGACGCACCATCGCCAAATCTATTGGTAGTTTACTCAAAGAGTTATAAACGGTACCCCATTTTTCTCTTTTTCCTCTCCCGATCATCATTAAAGGCTGCAAAAACAAAAATCTAAGCAGCGGCAAAATTTCAGCCCAAGAAACAAAAGCTAACGTACTCACTGCCGCGACCCCAACTGCTGTTGGCGCCACGACTTGATTGGCAACTTGTTTTACAACCGGGTCAGAAGTTACTTGTTGAAAAACTTGAGCCGCTTTTTGTAAATTTTGAGACACGATTTTACCGGTTGCTTTTGCTTGAGCCGCCAGATTACCAACTATCTTGCCGGCATTTACCACCAAAGAGTCGTTTGGATTAATATTATCCAATATTTTTGGTGGAATTTTTATTAAACTAGTAGATTGATTTACGATGCTATCACTGACTTCAAAAACACCACTTTGATAGTCATAAAATTGATCTTTTGTGGCGGTCAGATAATATTTCCCATTTGGCACCATCCAACCAAATGTTGCTGCCCCATCGGTAACTTGGGGATTAATTTGACCAAATGTTGAAGCACCAAACAACTCACCATTTTCTTTGTACAAACTTACTGTTGCCCCAGATAATTTTTGTCCATTTTCATCAACCACTTTTCCAAAATCCACCGCCTGCAAATCGATTTCCAGCGAATCAAATTGTCCCGCTCCGTAGTCAACCTCTAGATAAGCTTGGGTTTTACCTGAAAACGGAAATAAAATATCAGAATAGTAGGTATTTCCGATGCTGTCTAAAACAAACTGATGTTTGTCGGTTTCACCAACATGTAAAATAAAACTAACCGGTGTCGAAGCCAGATCAGACTTTCGAACCGACAAACTTAAATTACTGCCGGCTAAACCAAACACAGTATTTTGTTTTGAAAAAATTTCAATTTGTCTGGCACCGGAATAAAATTTTACCTTATCCAAGGTGAGCTTTTGGAAACCAGGGACTGTAACTATCGGAGGATTATACTCATCGTTATCTTGAGGACTCGTACACCCCGGGTCAGCCGGATAATCTATCAACCCATCACCGTCATTATCAATTCCGTCACTACAAGCCGGTGGTGTAACCACTTTAACAGTGGTGGTCGGGACACAGCTAATATCGGTCGCGCAAGTAGGATCGGCACAATCGACCAAACCGTCACCATTATCATCAATTTTATTATTGCAAATTTCCACCGGTTTGGCTTTACAAGCTGGAAAATTAACACAGGCCGGATCAAAACAATCTATCAGTCCATTATTATCGTCATCTATCCCATTATCACAAATTTCCGGTGTCAAAATAACATTTAACTCTCCCGACACAAATGCGCCACCGCTATAATTTGGTACGTTATCATAAGTAAAAGCCGTGTAATAATAGACTACACCAGCGGTCACAGCACTATCCGTAACAGTTTCACCATTACTATCATATACAACCGTGCCAAGATTATCATTTGGTCCGGTAGCTACACTTCCAATTTTACGCAATATTTTTACCCCGGCAAAATCCGGATTAAACGTTAGTGACGGATTTTTCCAGGTCAAAATAAAAGAATTTGTAGTAGTCTGAATTTGAAAATCACTAATTTGGGGTGGAGCAGTAACATCTGACAATGTAACAAAATTAAAAATTGCTGTTTCGGTAGAATAACCGGCTTCGCTAGTAGCCGTAATTTTATAATAATATTTTTTACCGGAATCTAAACCAATCAAATTAATCGAATGGGTAGTCGTAGCATCCGATCCCTCTTGAGCTGTGCCTCCCAAATCGGTGGTCAAACCATAGTTGAGAAAACTCGTGGAATTTTTATCGGTATCAAAAGTTATCACTGCTCCGCTCAAACTCGGCGTTACAATAATATTTGAAATAATTGGTCCGGTGGTATCTGGAGGAATAACCACAGCACTATTTGTTTGAAAGCTGCCGCTATAATTTGTAATCGCGTTAGAATTATCTGTTACCGAAATTTTGTAAAAATATAAAGTGTTAGTGGCCAAATTTACAAGATTAACCGAATAATTTCCCACCACCGAACCGGTTTGGTTATAGTTTGTAGAAGACAAACCATAGATAAAATTGGCACTTGCAATCGTGCCGTCGGAATCAGAAGCCAACCAGCTTACAGTGGCAGATGTATAGGAGACCGAGGAACTAACCGCTGTAATTATTGGAGGCGCGTTGCAAGCTCCGGGACAATCACACCCGGTACAACCACCGCCATGACTTATCGGTGGCAAAACCGCTTGAACATTTATATTTTGGGTACTAGCCAAAACATCTATAAAATTAAACAAAAGGCCATTTAATATTATGACTGCAAAAGCTAAAAATAAAATTTTTTTAAACGGCCACTTCATTTTTTACTCTTTTATAAATAAACTTTAGCATCATTGCAAACAACACCAAACCAAGAACTATCAAAATCCACTTTGGACAATACCAAAAAGATAGCCCGGCATTCAATACCTGCTTAGTTAGACCATAACCCACCGAGACCTGAACATAATATTTTCCCGGCCAAAGCCATTTTGAATTATCGGTGAAATTTATTTTGACATCACGCTGCGATTGTACAAACAATTTATTTCCAAAACTTATGGCATTGGAAAAAAAACTATTAAAGGGCCCATACACTCTCAGCTGGCCAGTTAAATCCAAATCAATATTACCGGTATTTTTTAGACTTAAAATTCCTGACCAATTTTTATCAAAATAATATTTTTGTTTTGAAACTAATTTTTCCAAATCTAAACTTTCTTGCGCTGTTCCCGAAACTTGAAACGTTACTAGAGTTAAAAGACGAGCACCAATCGCTTGATCATTTTTTTCTTGTACGCCCAGTCCGAGATAATGTGCTCCAGGTGGAGAATTTTTCGGAATAGTTAAAGTAAAAATAATATCTTTACTGTTTTTTGCCGGCACCGCCACGACCTCATTTTTATTTTGAATCCAATTTTCCGCCAAATCAATGTTGTCCGCAAATATACTTCTACCGGACACATCTTGTTTTAAACCAGTGACTACATATATATATTCTTTGGGTTGATCGCTGTCATTTTTTGTTGTTATTGATATATCTTGTTTATCACCCGGTGCCAATGTATAAAAATATTTCAAAGGAGAAATTGAAAAAGCCGAGGCATTAGACGCTAAAAATGCCGAGAGTGCCACCAAACTTAAAAATATTTTATTTTTAAAAACCATAATCAAGGATTAGCGGCGGCCGTTAGACTTATGCTCTGGTTGTAAGTTTTCGCTACCGAACTACTGCCACGAACGGCTTTAAAAGTTAAATTTGTAACATCGGAAGTTACCGGCAAATTAAAATGTGACAAGATTAGATTATTAACTACTGCCGCGTCTCCTGCATAGTCCGCGTGATTTCCACTGACCGCCAAACCATATTCTTCTCCACTTCCACCAGCGCCATCTACCACACCGTCAGTTACGGCAGCCAAAAAATCACCGCTAACATTGTCGACAGATAAAGTGTAACCAGTTGCGGAATCCGTATCGACAGTGGCATTGGTTGCGCTACTCACAACTGTACCCACAGTATTCATAGATCCAAAATCAATATTATTAGAACTCAAATTCAAACTAAGAGCCCCACGGACCATAGCCTGAAACCCGGCATTTACTTGATAACTAGTGCTAGTACTAATACCAGGAGACACTTCACCACCAATTGAACCTTGCAAATTATTGTCGGTACTCGTACCTAGTCCACCACCGAAATCCAAACTGTCCGCATAAATATAATAATTAGTAGAAGACATTGCCGCCAAAACAATGACCGGCAAAAATATTCCTACTGCCAAAGCGCCTAACAAACTTTTTTTAAAGCGCATAAATAATTATTATTTAACAGGAGTTGTTGCCGGCGCGGGCGCAGAAACCCCAACCAAACTCTGTATCTTAGTTAAGATATCTTTATTATTTGGATTTAAATCACGTACTTTATAGTAATACTGAAGAGCCAAGGCTTTATTTCCACGTGTCTCATATAACAAACCTAAACTATACAACACATTAGAATAATTTGGTTGCGATTCGAGCACTTTTTTCCAAACTTTTTCCGCCAAATCACGATCACCGTTGCCGTTACGATTATAGATCAAACGACCGTAGTTAAATAATAATTCTGGACTGAGCTGATTTTTAGAAATTAATTGTTCATACACTTCTATCGCTTGCGCCGGTTTCTGAGTTTGTTCATAAGCGCTGGATAAACCAATATACGCGCTATAATAATCAGGTTTCAAATCTATCGCTTTTTGATAATTTTTTACGGCATCATCCCACTTGGCCAAAGCACCATAACTATTTCCTAAACGCCAATAGCTAGTTGGATTGGTTGGTTCCAAAACTTGAGCTTGTTGCAAAGATTTTATTGCCCAATCTCTGGCTTGAGGCACCAAGGATGAGGCATTTTCATACATCGTCGCTAAATTTTCCCACAAGGCTACAGACTGAGGTGAAATATCGGTTGCGGACTTAGCTTCATTCACGGCCTTGGCCATCAGAGAGCTAATTGACTGTACATCTGGAGTTGTATTATTACTCAAGGCCACCGCCTCATTTAAATAAATCTGAGCCAAAGCGGCATGATAAATATCCGAATTCGGTCTTTTTTCCAAAGCACTATTGATATAGCCTTCTGCTTTTTTATAATCACCGCTCGCGGACGCTTTTGCGTAATCAATTTCCGCCGTATAAAGTTGGATGCCAAAAACACTAACCATTACCAAAGCAGTCATCGCCACAATCAAACCAAAAGAAAAAGACAGACTATACTGTGGAGTGTCTTCCATGGCGAATTCTTTTTCATGGATAAAATTACGATAATAGAAAGAAAAACCGCGCATTACCAAAGCTAAAACCAACCACCATACCCACCATAACACCTGTCCATAAAAAGAAACAAAAGCGCCAATCGATAAAACAATCAAAACCACTGCCATTAAAAATGATTCAAATAAAACCGTTTCATTCGTGAACACCGCTTCTTCTTTTAGAAAACTATTCACGCGCATTTTTTTCCAGATATTAAATACATGACCAATAGCTAGTAAAAATAAAAATATAAAAGTAATCCCAAAAAATATTCCACCTTCAGCTATCAAACTAAAGAAGGTGTTATATGGTTGATTGAAACGTAAAGACCAAGCCACAGAATCTGAATTGAAAGATACATCTCTAAATTGAGAAAAGTCCACACCAAATGAGCCGAGTCCGCTTCCAACCAAAAATGATTTAATTGAGGTAAACATAGTAGATTGTACTATGTTCCAAGAAGATTTAAAACCAAGAGCTACTTCGGTCGGCACATTGACCTGTACAAATTTTGGTGTTCCTAAAAATATAAAGACCGCCGACATCACTAACACAAAAAATAAAACCGATAACCACCCCAAACGAATTTCTTTTATAAAACTAATGCCAAGCAACAAAAGCAGCACCATGGAAAAAAGCAACATCCACCATAAAACTTTAAAACTCAACATCAAAAGTACGGCCAGCGATAAAACACCGGTAATAAAATACGCAACGGTTCTAAAAATTTTTAAATCTTTTTTAATTAATTGTCCAAAAGTTAAAATTAAAATTACTATTGCCCAAATTCCAAAAATACTATTGATGTTATCAACAGTATTCCAAGATGCGCCTAAAAATGTATCCAAGATATTTATCTTAAAAAATGATTTGGTGATAAAAATTACAAACGAAACAAAACCGGAGAATACCAACAGATCATAAATCCCTCGCCATTTTTTTTCGGTTCGAATAAAATTTATGAGCAAATAATAAAAGGCAAAATATAAAATCAATGAAATAAAGTTCAAACTAAAATATTCTGAACGTCCAAAAAAACTATCATAAATATTTACAGAAAAAATTGCCGAGACCAAAGCAATGGCACCGGTAGCCAAGATGGCTTTATCCAAGGCACTGGAAGCAAACTGAAATTTTTTAGTTAAAACAAACTTGGCCAACCATACTAACGCGGTAATCATTATCAAGCCACCAAAAACATACTGCTTTGGTATGATATAACTATTACCAAGGTGTCTGTCTAAAAAAAATGGCACCACCAATATATTTATAGCCAAGAAAATATAAGAGATAACATCAATAATTTTAGTAACTTTATTTTGACTAAACATAAGAATAATATTTTTTATTAAAATATTTTTACAGCGATTAATATGCGATATTATACCATAAAAAGTTATTCACAACAATGAAAAAAAATATTAAGAAAATATTTTTACTGCTTCACTCACGATAAAAATCTTCGCATAATTTTGTGATTCGCTTTGCTCTGGCTCTGAACTCGCCTGTGGGCTTAAACATCAGAGCCAGCCACGCCAAGCTCATTCACAAATTATTGCTTAGATTTTTAATGTTCGTTCAGCAGTAAAAATATTTTCTTAATACGCTCTTTCTTACGACCAAACTAATATTTGTTTCACATTAAACAATTTAGCGAAATCATACCTGCTAAGATCTTTAAAAAAACGCCAGCAACAGATTTGGCCAGATAGAAACAAGAAACTCTACAATTAGAGTTTGTATAGACTAATGTATACAAATATCCACTATCCACAAGACTTATACCCAGATTTGTGCACACTAGTGTATACAAAAAACAGGGTGCTAAAACCCTGTTTTTACACTACAAGCCTACCTAGTGGACTTGAGGGGACTTGAACCCCTTACCTCAGCAATGCGAATGCTGCGCTCTACCAGATGAGCTACAAGCCCCATTACCTCTAAATGTTTCACACGAAACAAGACTTACCGATGTCATTTTGTGCCCCCAGCATGAATCGAACACACATTTTGCCCTTAGGACGGGCCTGTTCTATCCATTGAACTATGAGGGCGTGGACAATATATAGGCATATTCTAGCGCTTTTTGATTGTTTTGGCAAGAGCTACATTCATCAAGCCTCACGGGTATTCATTTTCTTGTTCGCAAAACTCGTCCAGACTTGGTCTGGACTCGGGCATTGCTCTCGGCGAAAACGAATACCCGTTCGGCTTTCTTATTAGCTAATGACAACCATAACAAATAGTGCTACTATACATTCACTAACCATATTATATGACTAATATTATCCTTATAATCATTTCCGCAGGATTATTTACTGCTTTATTGCTAATGTACCTCAAACTTAAAGAATTGCAAAAACCAAAAGAAGATGGCAATCTCTTTATTTTACTTCAGAGCCAGATCCAAGACCTCGGACGACAAATGGAAAAGAAACTGGGTGATAGCCATCAAGCGATGAATACCAGCCAGACCAATATGCACCAAGCGATGCAAACCCAGTTTGGGCAAAGCACCAAGATTATTACTGAGGTTACCGAGAAGCTCACCAAGCTAGATGAGACTAACAAACAAATCATGGGCTTTGCTACCCAGCTCCAAGATTTAGAAGATATTTTACAGAATCCAAAACAACGCGGCATCTTGGGTGAATATTATTTGGAAAATGTTTTAAAAAATGTTTTACCACCCGGTAGTTATCAGATGCAATATAAATTTGAAAACGGGGATATAGTGGATGCCGTGGTTTTTGTAAAAGACAAAGTCATACCAATTGACTCCAAATTCAGTTTGGAAAATTACAATCGAGCGGTGAGCGAAAAAGATCCGGCTCGTAAACTTGAGTTAGAAATTTTGTTTAAAAATGATTTAAAAAATCGCATTAACGAAACCAGCAAATACATTAAGCCAAAAGAAAACACGATGGATTTTGCTTTCATGTTTATACCATCCGAAGGAATATACTATGATTTGCTCATCAACCAAGTTGGAAATATAAAAACCAACACACAAGATTTAATCGAATACGCCTTTAAAGAAAAGCATGTAGTGATTGTTTCACCGACTTCTTTTTTGGCTTATTTACAAACTGTACTACAAGGTTTACGAGCAATGCAGATAGAGGAATCAGCCAAAGAAATCCGCCAACGAGTAGAGGAATTGAGTAAGCACATATTGGCCTATGATGAATATTTAAAAAAACTCGGCAACAATTTATCTACCACAGTAAACAGTTACAATACCGCTTACAAAGAATTTAATAAGATTGATAAAGATGTCATCCGAATTGCCGGCGGTGAAAAACAAATTGAGCCACTCCAGATAGAGCGGCCCAATATTGAGGACTAATTAAATTTTTCTAAACTTATTCTTCTTTGATAACAATGGATTTGATCATCACTGGATTTACCGGTGTTGAAGATTCACCAAAAGGACTAGATTTTACTTCGGCTTGCGCAATTTTATCTACTGTCTCCATACCTTTATCTACTTTACCAAAGATTGTATAATTTTTTGGTAACGGATAATCAGCATGCATTATAAAAAATTGACTACCATTGGTGTTTGGACCAGAATTGGCCATAGCTACAGTACCGCGAGTATATTCACCGGTAAATGGCTCATCATCAAATTTATATCCAGGACCACCCATACCGGTACCTTGTGGATCACCACCTTGGATCATAAAACCCTTGATAACACGGTGAAAAATCGTTTTATCATAAAAACCTTTCTTGGCCAAAGTGACAAAATTTTCAACTGTCTTTGGTGTTTGATCTTTATTAAATTTAATCTCGAAATCTCCGGCAGTAGTATGAACCTCTGCTAAATACTGTTTTTGTGTTTCGTTTTTTGCCATAGTAGTTGTGTTAGTTAAATTATTAGTTTTAGCATTATCAGTAGTCAAAGCTGTACTTGTGATAGTCTGTTTTGTGTCATCATATGTTTGTTGATCTGATGTAGTACTGTAATTTTCAGTGCTCTCTGTTGAATTCTGATTTTCATCTACGGGTTTTTGTCCACAACCGGATAAAAATGGAACAGCCAATAATAAAAGGACCAGCCAACCTATTTTTTTATTCATATAAAAATATTAATTAATACTTTTTATTTGTTTTCGAATAGTTTGCCAGTGTGGCACAGTCAAAGCCACCAACTTCCAGAAGTTTCGGCCATGATTCATTTCTTTTAAATGAGAAAGCTCATGGGCAACTACATACTCCACCTGCTCGTCCGACAAGTATACCATTTTGTAATTAAAATTCAAGTTCCCACTTTTTGAACAACTGCCCCAGCGGCTGCTCATATTTTTTATGGTTACTTTACCATGTTTATAACCATAGACAGCATTTAGCTTGGTAATTTTATCACGCACCAGATGCAAAGCCTTACTTTTGTTAATAACAAAATCTTTGTGGCCGGATGGAAAAATACTATTAGCAGCTTTTTCCTTTTGAAACTTTAATTTTTCTAAAAGCCAGTTACCATTTTGGATCAAAAATTTCTCCGCTTGTTTAGCTAAAACAAAAAATGGTGCACTAACAGTCACTTGGCCGCCTTTTTTTACGGAAATACGTAGGGACCGCGAACGACGTAAACGTTTAAATATATAATCAATTTTTTGATCACCAATTACCACTTGCATATCAATCTAGAAATTTATTTCTCACGCTTTGGAATTTTTTCATTAATTTTTGAATCCAATTTCTTCTCCTTACAATATTCCGTCACCACTTCTAGAAAAACCTTACCATATTTCGCCAATTTAATATCACCAAAACCGGATATCTTTCTAACATCTTCCAGAGTTTGCGGTAAATACGTAGCAAGCTCTAGCAAAGTAGCATCAGAAAAAATTAAATAGGCCGGTACATTTTCCTTTTGGGCCAATTCGGTGCGAGCAATTTTGAGATTGTTAAACAATTCATTTTCATACGGCTTATCTGATAGAGTGGTTTTTTCTTTTTTAGTCGCCAATTTCACCAAAAAAACTTTTTCTTTGCCCAACAACACATCACGACTTTTTTCAGTTAGTGCCAAAATCGGATATTCACTGCCAACTTGTTTTAAAAAATTAAAAGATAATAAGTCTTTGAAATATCTAAACCATTCCTCTTTGGAAATATCTTTACCGATACCATAGGTTTTCAATTCTTTATGGGCGTCACTAATTTTTTCAGACTTAGAACCACGTAAAAAATCCACCACATAAGTTAGTCCGTAGCGACTTTCTAGACGTGCCACTGCCGATAACGCTTTTTGAGCAATCACTGTACCGTCAAATCTATCCAGACTACTCAAACACACATCACAATTATTACATTGCTCCGGCGCTTCTTCACTAAAATAATTCAAAATCGCACGACGACGACAAGCATTAGCTTCGCACAAAGTCGCCATCTGCGAAAGTTTATGCAACATGATACGAGTCTGCTCTGGATTATTTTCCACTTCCGCAAATCTTTTCAATTTCATCACATCGCCACCGCTATAGTACAATATTGCTTCACTTTTCAAGCCATCACGCCCAGCGCGACCGGTTTCTTGATAATAACTTTCAATATTTTTGGGTAAATCCGCATGAATCACAAAACGCACATTGGATTTATTTATCCCCATACCAAAAGCAATCGTCGCCACGATTATTTTTACCTGGTCTTTTATAAACATCTCTTGATGGCGCTCTCGCTTGGTACCGTGCAGACCGGCGTGATACGGTTTAGCCAAAAAACCATCCGCCTTTAATTTTTCCGCCATTTTTTCGGCAGAATTTCTGGACAACACATAGATAATTCCCGAATCACCGCGATGTTCCTGCAAATACGAAAGAATACTTTCGTACATCTTTCTTTTAGGCTCGATGCGATAATGAATATTAGGACGATTGAAACTAGAAACAAAAACACTAGGATTTTTTAATTTTAGTTTATCCAAAATATCATCACGAGTAAGATTGTCGGCAGTCGCTGTCAAAGCAATCACCGGCACTTCTGGAAATTGTTTTTTTATGTTCGAAAGCAAACGATACTCCGGACGAAAATCATGACCCCAATGAGAGATGCAATGCGCTTCATCAATCGCAAACAAAGAAACATTTAACGTCCGCAAAAAAACTAAAAATAGTTGATTGTTGCCAAGCAATCTTTCTGGTGATATATATAGCAGCTTAATTTCTTTTCGTTTCAACTGTTCATACAAATCGTAAATTTGGTTATTATCCAAAGACGAATTCATATAAGCTGCATTGACACCATTTAGACGCAGAGCATCCACTTGATCTTTCATCAAAGCAATCAATGGCGAGATTACCACGGTGAGCCCGTCAAACATCAAAGCCGGAATTTGATAACACAAAGATTTACCACCACCGGTTGGCATCAAAACAAACGCATCTCGTTTTTGCAAGATGGTTTGAATAATTTCTTCTTGGTTGAACCGAAATGATTCGTAGCCAAATTTCTTTTTTAAAACCTGAACGGGAGTACTCATTATAATAATTATTTTCCATCATTAATTTCAACCGCATCAATACTCATTCCAGCGTCATTGCCAGTCAAACGATACGTTACCGGCAAATTGTCACCAACTTTATAATTATCAAATTGGGCTTTAGTAACATTGATATATTTAGTCTGATCTTCTGGATTACCACCCGGGATATTATTATCAAAAGAAATCGTCAGTCTCCAGCTCTCTGGGGAAACATTGTTTATTGGAATTTTTCTTACCACCATAGTAGACGAAGACAAAGGTGTATGCGTTTTATCAATAACACGAGCGGTTCCACTATCAATCAACTCTTTAGTTTCTTGGTTTGCCAATCCGGTATTTATCACTTCGCCTACACCAGAACCAATAGCCAAAGCACCTAAAAAAGCTGCTGTTTTTTTAATAAAACCATTCCTTGCCCTACTCTTTCTTTCTTCTTCCTCCGCACCAGGGTTATAACCATATTCTCCACCCATATAATCCTATTTTAAATATTTAATAACCTTAATATACCATGTTGGGTAACGGAGAGTCAAACAAAAACACTGCTTAATGCAGTGTTGTATGAAACTAATGTGCAAACTTAGGTTAGACTGACAAAGGCACCCACTTTACTAGACCACTCCTCTGGATTACCAATAAAACTAAGCATCTCACTGTGAATATCTGGATGAGAAACAAAAATTGTTCTCTGGTGTTTAGAACAAAGTTCTTTTAGATTATCTGTCCATAATTTCCAAACACCATCTTCAAAAACACTTATTGCCGCCCCGGCAGATTTTACTAAAAATAATCCGGCAGCATAATCATAAGATTTTAAACCATAGGTAAGAAATGCATCAATTCTATTAGCGGCAACATACGACATTTCTAATGCTGCACAATTATAAGTCCCACATTTACCATATTTCATTCCGAGTGCAGCACTCAGTGCATAAGTAGCTGGTTTCATCCATTTTTCTTTACCTCTCCCTATTGAAATCACATACCGACCCCCCAAGGGTTCAGCCGTCAATTTACAAACACGTTCATTTTCATAAACACCGCCTTCAGTTTCCATAAAAGACGAAAACATCTGCTTGGTGATTGGGTTATAAACTATGCCAAAAGAATCTTCTACCTTGTCACCCAAACGCGCAACGGATATAGCACAAAATGGAATTTTTCGTAAAAAATTATCAGTACCATCTATCGGGTCAATGTGCCACACAAATTCACTCTTACCCGCACGCTCTCCGTGTTCTTCACCGACAATAGAATCTTCTGGAAAATTTTCCTTAATATATTGAACTAACACTGTCTCAATATTTTTATCTACTTCTGTGACGACTGATCCATCTGCTTTTTGTTCATTGGCGGTATCACTTGAATCAAAATATTCATAAGCAATTTTTCCGGCCTCTTTGACAAGATCTTCAAATTCATGGAATTTTTCTTCAATATTCATAGTTTTGTCTTAAATTTTAAACACATCTAATGATATCACGCTTGTCACAAAAAGCAAAACATCGTTTATTTAAACGATGTTTCTTTGTGCGGTGTGTGATTGACGGTATCAGAACTGAAAAAGTTTTTACTTGTGGACAAATCGCAAATCCGTAAATATTGACTTTTTAACAAATTCTTGCTATATTATAAATGTGCTTGTGGGCGAAAGCCCCGTTCGGTCAAATCCGCAAGGAGCAACCGCTTCAAAACGTGGTAGGAAATCACTTTAAAATGACGTAGTTTAAACCCGCTGCT
>CAIOJG010000129.1 GCA_903858555.1 Candidatus Magasanikiibacteriota bacterium | reverse complement strand
CGTGAGTTTGATTGGCTTTGGTCGGTAGAAGATATGCAGAAAACCAGACGTTATATTTTTTCGAATATTGAAAAAGATAATAGTTTTGGTAAAAAGTTTTTTAAAAAATATTACCAGGGTTTTAAAATTTTTGATAAACGCGCCAAAATAGAAGAACGAAAGAACTTGGAAAAATATACTGCCCAGGAATTGGTTAAAAACTTATTAGAAATTATTGAAGCTGGTGGCGCGCAGGGGATGGGATATTGTGTGGATTCACTTCTTAGTTTTTCCGACGATGATTGGTTTGTTGAAGGAGTCGAAAAATACGCTAAACAAAAATTGGATAAAGATACAGTGGAAATTTTACGATCACCAACTCATCGTAGTTTTGTAAATTCTTATGCGTTGCGTTTGCTAGAAGCCCGTTGTCTGCAAGAAAAAGGAAAAGATATTTCCAAGTCGGTGGCCAAGATTGTCAAAGATTACTATTGGGTAGAAAATAATTATATTAAAGCGCAGCCAAAAACCGCGCAACAGGTGGAAGTGGAAATCGCGGAGATAAAAGATCCTATAAATAAATATAAAGAAGAGAAAAACAGAATAGAACAAAATAAAAAACAAAAGCAGCTTGTCTATAAAAAAATAAAAGCTTCGCCATTGCTCAAGGCGTTTGTGCAATTTGCGGATGACAGTACTTTTATTCAAGATTGTCGTAAGCAAGTAGTCTTGAGAATAAATCATTTTAATCTTAATTATTTAGATCGTTTGGCGGATTTATTATCGGTAGATCGGGAATTGGCTAAATACGTGATGTTTTATGAGTTGAAGGATTTTATAAAAAATCCAAAACCATATTTGAAAATTGCTCAAGATCGAAAAGCTGGTTGCTTATCCATATTTTTAAAAAACAAATTTACAATATTTTCTCGCGCGGAATTAAAAGGTATCGATCTTAGTAATTTTTTTCCAGATCTGTCTAGTACCAACGAATTAAAAGGTATGACAGCTTGTCCGGGAAAAGTTACAGGAATAGCGAAGGTGATTTTAGGTAGTGACCAATTTTCAATTTTTGAAAAAGGAGATATTTTGATTACCAACCAGACCACTCCAGATTTTGTACCGCTTATGAAAAAGGCGGGTGCGGTCGTAGCGGAACAAGGTGGGGTGACTTCTCATGCAGCGATTGTCTCTCGTGAATTGGGTGTGCCTTGTATTGTGGGCGCTAAAAAAGCAATGAGTGTATTTAAGACAGGGGATAAGGTGGAAGTGGATGCCAGTAATGGCCTGATAAGGAAGCTTTAGTTTTTTTGTCTGTAATAAGCCAAAATCCGCCCATCGTTGACAAAACCCCTAAAATGTGCTATTATTATCTTAATAACTTGGGCAACAAAAGTGGGTCAAAAACCAACAATATGTTCCCAGTAGGTCGTTTATTTATTTTCTCAAACAACATTTTGAGAATTATAAGGAATAATATTATGGCTTTTGGTTCTGACAGACAGATGTTTGATGTAGACTTGACTTGCGCTAAATGCGGAGCTCACATCTCTTCTCTGCCTTTTCAACCTTCCGGTGATCGCCCAGTGTATTGCTCCGACTGTAACCGTGCTTTCCGCAAGGATCGCCCAGGCGCAGATCGTGGTGGTCGCAGTGGTGGTTTCGATCGCGCTCCACGCCAAATGTACAGTGTCAACTTGTCCTGTGCTGAATGTGGTACCGCAATCACTGAGTTGCCTTTCCAACCAACTGGTGACAAACCAGTATACTGCCGAGCTTGTATGATGGCTCGTCGCAACGGTTAATCGACAACATTAAAGCTCCTCGTTTAAAAGCGGGGAGTTTTTAGTTCTTGAAAAATTGGCGCGAAATGGTATAATCCAGTTATGTTTTTAAAGCGAAAAAATAAAATTAAAGTTTTGATGTGCTTGTCGGGCGGAGTAGATTCGTCCGTGTCTTTGGCGTTGTTGAAAAAAGCGGGCTATGATGTCATGGCGGCTTTTATGATAAATTACGATGAACAGCGCAACGGCGAGTCGTGCTGGCGTCCGGATTATCAGGATGCACTGCGGGTGGCGGCTAAACTCGGGGTGAAATTATTGCGTTTGGATTTTACGGCCGACTATAGTCGTGATGTTTTGCAATACATGTATAAAGAGTATGAAGCGGGGCAAACACCAAATCCGGATGTTTTGTGTAATAAATTTGTGAAGTTTGGCGCTTGGATAAAAAAAGCTGATGAGCTGGGTTTTGATTTTATCGCGACTGGGCATTATGCCAAAATAAAAAAGAGCGGCCGTAAATTTTTATTGCAAGAAGCGAAAGATAAAAATAAAGATCAGACGTATTTTTTGCATCAGCTCAATCAGAAACAATTGAGTAAGACAATGTTTCCGATCGGTGGCTATACCAAACAACAGGTGCGCGAGTTGGCCATCAAGTTTGATTTACCGACGGCGCAAAAAGAAGAAAGTATGGGCATCTGTTTTATTGGCGAAGTGTCCATGCGCGATTTTTTGAAAAATAAAATTAAAGTTCAGTCCGGCAATATTGTAGATGAACAAGGAAATATTTTAGGAAAACATGATGGCTTGGCTTATTATACGATTGGTCAGCGCAACTTAGGAATCAATGCTAAAAACGGTAAGCCGCTTTTTGTGGTCAATAAAAATGTTGAAAAAAATGAAGTAATCGTGGGTGGTGATGAAAGTCCTCTTTTATTTAAAAATGAAATAAAAGTAGGTGATATTAATTGGACAGCTGGCGTCGCGCCAAAATTTCCATTAAAATGTCAGGCGCGTTTGCGCCATCGTCAGGAGCTGCAGGATTGTGTGGTGACAAAAGATGGTGTGAAATTTTCTAAACCTCAGCGTGCGGTTACTCCTGGGCAGTTCGCGGTTTTTTATAAAGGTGGTTTGTGTTTAGGTGGTGGAACAATCGAATAATATGAGTATTGTTTTGAAAATTAAGTATTATTTTGAGGAAGTTTTAAAATTTCTAACAAAATATGGCGTTACCTCAAACCGGATGGCTAATTTTCGTTTAGTTTTGGGTATTGCCGCTATTTTGGGTTTTGAGATATACCGACATTTTTCGTT
>CAIOJG010000128.1 GCA_903858555.1 Candidatus Magasanikiibacteriota bacterium | reverse complement strand
CGGTGCTTGCGGCTGGTGGTTTTAAAGTTGGTTTGCTTTCCACTGTGGAATTTCAGATTGGTGACAAACGTTGGCTCAATGATAAAAAAATGACCATGCTTGGTCTGGGGCAGATTCAAAAAATGTTATCGGATATGGTTGTTGCTGGTTGCCAATATGTGGTGGTGGAGACGTCGTCCGAAGGAATTTTACAATACCGTCATTTTGGTCTTCATTATGATATTGCGATTTTTACCAACCTCGGCACTGAACATGGCGAACGTCATGGTGGGTTTGAAAATTTGCGTGCCGATAAAGGAAAATTATTTGCTGAACTAAGTAAGTATGGACATAAAATTTTAAACGGCAAAAAAGTAGAAAAAATAATTGCTGCCAATTTGGATGATACGAACGCAGATTTTTATTTAAATTACTCGGCGGATAAAAAAGTTGGCTACACTTTAAATTCTCAAACGAGCTCTAAAGTGGAAAATACTTTTGCTGGAAAAATTATTTCCAGCGATGAACACGGTACAGATTTTGAAGTTAATAATAAAAAATACCATTTAAATTTAGTTGGTGATTTTAATGTTTATAATGCTTTGGCCGCATTGGCAATTGGCGAGAGTCAAAAAATTTCTGAAGATAAAATCGCGGTTGGTTTAGAAAGTGTAAAAATGTTGGAAGGGCGGATGGAGTTTATAGAAATGGGGCAGGATTTTAAAGTGATTGTGGATTACGCGCATGAGCCGATGAGCTTGACCGAACTCTTTAAAACCTTACGAAAAATCACTAAAGATAAAGTAATCGCAGTGGTTGGTTCCGACGGTGGTGGTCGAGATGTGGGTAAACGTGCTAAAATGGGGGAGATTGCTGGTCAGCTTTGTAATTTTGTGGTCATTTCTGATGTAAACTGTTATGATGAAGATCCAAAACAAATTGCGCAGATGTTGGCAGCTGGCGCTAGAGCGGCCGGAAAAAAAGACGATCAAGATTTATTTATAGTAGTGGATCGCTGGAAAGGGATCCAAAAAGCTTTTTCTTTGGCCAAGGCGGGCGATGTCGTAGTGATTACCGCCAAAGGCACTGAACCGTATATTGCGGTAGCCAACGGTGAAAAAATCCCTTGGGACGATCGCACCGTGGCACGTGAAATTTTATCTCATTATTATGGCGGAGGAAAAAAATAAAAAGTGGGCACAAGTTTTTTATTCGCGTTGGTTTTTGCTGGCTTTGTTTTTGATTGCCGTTCTTTTGGTGGCGTCATATGTGCGAGCGTATTATCAGGAATATCAAGTGCGTGAACAAATTAGTGCTTTGAAATCCGAAATTCAAAGTATGCAATCTAAAAAAATTGAGACGATTGAATTATTAAAGTACGTTAGCTCCACCGATTTTGTGGAAGAAAAGGCTCGGACCGAGTTAAATCTCTTAAAACCAGGTGAAAAAATGGCCTTTATCCAGTCCGCATCCTCTGGTGATAAAGCTATTGGACAAGAAAATGACAATCTGGTAAAATTATCTGGGATTATGAATCCAATCAAATGGTTTAAATTTTTCTTTTTAAAAGATAATAATTAATTTAAAATATGGAAGAAAATACATCACAGGAGAAGAAGAACATGAAAATGTTCGTGTACGGTTTAGTTGGTATTTTGGTTTTGGCTATTGTCGGTTCGGCTTCGGTTGGAGTTTATCGTGTGTATGCCAAGGCGGACACTGACAAATTCACTTTGGCAGTTGCCAAAATTTTGCGTTTACCAATCATGAAGGTGAACGGCGAAAGAGTTTTGTACAGTGATTACGCGGATGATCTTAAAGCTATTCATGTCTTGGTAGCTTATGACAAAACCACCGGTGGTCAAAACGGTGCCTCTACTTTGACCGAAGAACAAATGTCCGATCAAGTTTTATGGCGTTTGACCAACAGTATTTTGGTAAAAAATGCGGCTGCTAAATACGGTGTTACTGTAGAACAGAAAGATATCGATGACCTAACCGCAAATTTGCTGAAACAATTTAAAGATACCTCTGAAATTGAAAAAGAAATCGAAACTCGCTACGGCTGGACTTTTGCTCAATATCAGGAAAAAGTTATCAAGAACTATATTTTACAACAAAAAATTACAGACAAAATTCAGACCGACGCGACTGCCCGTGAAGCAATTCGCAGTAAAGCCGCTCAAGTTTTGGCCGATATTAAAGGCGGTAAAGATTTTGCAACCGAAGCTAAAATTTACGGAGAAGACGGTACCAAAGATAACGGTGGCGATCTCGGTTGGTTTGGAAAAGGAGATATGGTTCCGGAATTTGAAAAAGCCGTATTTGCTTTGAAACCAGGCGAAATAACTCAAGATTTGGTAGAGACTCAATACGGTTACCACATTATCAAATTGGAAGAAATAAAAACCGATAAAGCTAAAGATCCAAAAACAGGTAAAATGGTAGAGACTGAAAAAGTCCACGCTCGCCATATTTTATTCAAATTCCCGGACGCTCAAGCATCTTTGGATGCCATGGCCAAAGCCGCATCGATTCAGCTCTACGTTAAAATTCACAATCCATTCACGGATGTAAATACAGGCGCTACGGCTTCATCAACAACTAAATAATTTCTTAAAAGGGGCTTCGGCCTCTTTTTTGCGGGATTAGTACAGTGGTAGTATGTGGCCTTCCCAAGGCTAAGATGCGGGTCCGATTCCCGTATCCCGCTCAATGTTTGACACAATTATTTTTGATGGTATAATGTAGTTATGAAATATAAAAAATTTCAATTTAAAAGTGCCGCAAAAATTATTAAATTTAAATTTCCCATTTGGGAAATTTTTTTTATTATAAATAAATTTATTCAT
>CAIOJG010000127.1 GCA_903858555.1 Candidatus Magasanikiibacteriota bacterium | reverse complement strand
TATAAATTAGAATTTTAAAAATTGGTAAAAATATGCAGACAAAAAATATTTACAAATTACCAATTGATTTATCCAAAGTCACAAAAGTTGCCGAGGAGGGAATTGCCCACGTTGGTGATTTGGTAAACTCCATTGATTATGACGCGCCAGAGGGCACGACTGTTTTGGCCGCGTTTGGTGGGGAAGTTGTTTTTGTTAAAGACGATTCCAACGTTGGCGGTGATGAACAAAAATTTGAAAACGATGGAAATTATGTTGAAATTTTACATGAAAATAACGAGGTGTCGGAATAAGAACATTTGCTTTTTAATTCTGCCAAAGTAAAAATTGGCGATAAAGTAAAAGCCGGACAACAAATTGCCGAGGTTGGGAATACCGGCTGGAGTGAATGTCCACATTTACATTTTATGGTTTATCCGAAAGGACAGGAGCATAAGACGTTGGAAATAATATTTGAATAAATGACCTAGCCATCATTTTTTTTCTCTGCTATACTAATATCAGTATGTCCAAATGCAATAAATGCAGCTTAGCACTCGAAAACGAGGAAGACGCCTGTGTTTGCAACGGCAGCCTATGCAATGGTTGCTGTGAATGCCAAGACAGTTGCGGCTGCGGATGCTTAGCCGCCCATATTTAACCACTGGTTTATAGCTAGGGGTAAAACGATACTCTTATTTTGGTTATGCACAAGCTCAATAAAAACCAACAAAAAGCCGTGGAATACGTCGCCAGTCCGCTCCTGATAGTGGCCGGTGCCGGTACGGGCAAGACCACGGTGATCACTGAAAAAATATCCTACCTTATCGAAAACGGCCTAGACAAAGCCGAGGAAATTTTGGCTGTCACTTTTACTGAAAAAGCCACCGCCGAGATGCAGACCAGAGTAGAGGAGCTCCTGCCGCTGGGTGGTTTTGATATTTCTATTACCACTTTTCACGGCTTGGCCGAGACTATTTTACAGACCCACGCGCTCGACATCGGCCTGTCCAACAATTTTAAACTCCTAAACGAAGCCGAGACTTGGATGCTCATCCGCCAACATCTGGATAAATTCAATCTGGATTATTACCGACCGCTGGGCAATCCCGCCAAATTTATTCACGCGCTGATAAAACATTTTCAAAAATGTAAGGATGAATTGATCTCACCCGAAAATTATTTGGAATATGCCAGTAGTTTAATTTTGGATAAAGATTTACCACAAGACCAGACGGATGAAGCTGTGCTCGAGATCAAAAAGATAAACGAGTTGGCGAATGCTTATCACATCTACAACCAACTACTTTTGGGAAACAACGCCATGGATTTTGCTGATCTGATTTTTTATACCGTCAAACTTTTGCGTGAACGTCCAAACATTTTACGATTTTATAAAAACCGCTACAAATATTTGTTGGTGGATGAATTTCAAGATACCAATTGGTCGCAATACGAACTCATCAAACTTTTATCCCAAAATGGCGGCGCGCATCTGACGGCGGTGGGGGATGATGATCAAAGTATTTATAAATTCCGCGGCGCATCGGTGTCTAATATTTTGCAGTTTAAAACTGATTATCCAAATTCACAAGAAATTGTTTTAAACGAAAACTACCGCTCGGGACAAGGAATTTTGGATTTGGCTTATAATTTTATTCAGCTGAATAATCCGGATCGTCTGGAAGCAAATTTAAAAATAGATAAAAAACTTTTATCGCAAAATAAAATAAAAACGGATGCGGATCTGCTCTACGGTCATACGGAACGCGACGAAGCCAGATTGGTCGTGAAAAAAATATTGGCGCTGAAAAAAGATAATCCGAATTTATTGTATAGCGACTTTGCCATTTTGTGTCGTGCTAATAATTACGCTTTGCAATTTATCGCCGAACTGGCGACCCAAGGTGTATCGTATGATTTCAAAGCCACCAGCGGACTATTTCGTCAAAAAGTAATTTTAGATAGTTTGGCTTTTTTGCGACTGTGCGATAACTACCACGAATCTCCAGCGGTGTATCGCGTTATTACGATGCCGATTTTTGCGATTTCGCCTGAAGACATCGGCAAATTATTATTACACGCCAAACGCGAAGCTGTCTCGCTATTTGAAGCACTCAAACTTTCCCAAAATGGTTTGGTAAAACTTTCTGAAGCGGGGCAAGTATCCGTCGAAAAACTTTTAACCCTCATCGCCGAATGCTCGGAGCTCGCCAAGACCGCACCGGTTGGAAAAGTGCTTTATACTTTCTGGGAAAAATCTACTTATCTAAAAATGCTCAGCGACAATGCGGATAAATACTACCAAGATATTTTTTATCTTCAATCGTTGTTTGAAAAAATTGAAGAGTTCCAAAAAAATAATGTGGAGACCAACGTCCATAGTTGGCTAAATTATTTTGATTATATTTTGGAATCCGGCGACAGCGGTGAAGAAAAAAATCTGGACAAACCAGATGATGGTGTACGCATCATGAGTATCCACGCGGCTAAAGGTTTGGAATTTGATTATGTGTTTGTGCCAAATCTAGTGGATCAAAGATTTCCGACGGTGAATCGCTCCACCGATATCGATATTCCGGACGCCCTCGTACGTGAGAGCACCCTGCCAACCGGCGACAGCCACACCCAAGAAGAACGCCGCTTACTCTACGTCGCTATTACCCGCGCCAAACAGGGAATATATTTTACAGCCGCCAAAGATTACGGCGGTGTGCGCGAGAAAAAACTTTCTAAATTTATTTTTGAATTAGAAACCAGCAACGCGATGAATTTTAGTCGCGAGACTAACCAACTCAAACAAGATATTACCACACCCCAAGTGCAGGAAGTTAAAGTTCCAACCAAAACTATTTTACCAACTCCAACCGAATTTTCTTTCTCCCAACTCCAAGCTTATGAAAAATGTCCTTGGCAATATCGCTTTCAATTTGTTTTAAAAATTCCAACTTTTGGTAAGGGTGTATTTAGTTTTGGTAAAACCATGCATTCTACTTTACAAAAATTTTATCAAAAGATGATTGAGCAAAGCACAACAAAACTAACTGTCCCGCCAAAAGAAGATTTACTCGAACTTTATCGCGCATCGTGGGAAGATAGCTGGTTTAATTCCGCCGATCAAAAACAGGATTATAAAAAAACCGGTTTAGAAATTTTAAATAATTTTTATGACCTCGGCGAAAAAAATGGCTGGAACGTGCCTATCAGCTTAGAAGCGGGCTTTCGTTTTAAACTGGCAGGCAACACCATCAAGGGTCAAATTGACCGCATAGACCGACTCGTAGACGGCAAAATTGCGATTATAGACTACAAGACCGGCCAACCAAAAGAAAAAATCAAAGCCGAAGACAAACGCCAATTATTAATTTATCAAATTGCTTCGGAAAGTGTTTTAGAATTGCGTGATCTAGGTGAAGTCGAGGAACTGACATACTATTTTTTAAATAATAATACCACTCAATCTTTCAAAGGCACCGACATCGAAATTGAAAAAGAAAAAGAAAAAATAACTGCTACGATTACGGAAATTAAAAAAGGAAATTTTGAAGCCAACCCAAGTCGCGAGAATTGCCAATTTTGTGACTTTAAAGATATTTGTGATTTTCGTGTATGATGAAATCTCTCGCTGACATTATCAAAAGCAAAGCCAGACTCTCGCCAATGATGAAAGGCGTGCTCGCCGCCGGTGCTATCGGCATCGTCAATGATTTTATTTTAAGTACTTGGGGTGAAGAAGGCGAAAAACTCGCGCGCGCGGTGTATATTAAAAATACCACGCTATATATAGCGTGCCTAAGTTCCATAATGGCGCAAGAAATAAAGATGAGAGAGGAAGAACTCAAAAAAATCGTCAACACCAGATGCGGCACGGACACCATCCGAAAGGTTCGCTATTTGTCTTAAATTAGCCAAAATTTTCATCTTGCCAAACCAAAGGCTTTGGACTATAATATCCAGACTATGACTTTAAAACAATACCTCACTTTAATGGGCCTTGGAACCGCTATGTGCTGGATTGCTTGGGTTTTCATCTTGTTTAACCTTGATCCTGCCCAGGCCGGCTGGTTTGGTTTATCGTTTTTCTATATCAGTTTATTTTTGGGGATCGTCGGAATTTTTTCCGTCATCGGTTTTATTTTAAAAAATCGCAAAACTTCCCAAGAGGATATAGTTTTCAGACAAGTGAAGAGGACTTTCAAACAGGGGATACTATTTGGTGTCTTCGTAGTTGCCACTTTGTTACTTTTGCAATTCAGCTTACTATTCTGGTGGAACGCAATCATTTTAGCTTTGCTATATATTTTACTGGAAGGCGCAATAATTTCCGAACGAAAATACAACAACCGAGATTATGTTTGATAATTTTCTAAAAAGATTCCGCAAAGATTTGGGTATTGACCTGGGAACGGCCAATACTTTGATTTATGTAAAAAATCGCGGCATTGTAATCAACGAGCCAAGTGTAGTCGCAATTAACACTCGCACCGAACAAATTTTAGCCGTCGGCAATCAAGCCAAAGAAATGGTCGGCAAAACTCCACCCCATATTATCACTCCACGCCCTTTGCTTGGTGGTATTATTTCCGATTTTGAAGTCACTGAAAAAATGTTGCGATATTTTTTTGATAAAATAAATGAAGACGAACGAAATTTTCTTTCTCGTCCAAGAGTAGTAATCGGTGTACCGCTAGAAATTACCGAAGTGGAACGCAAAGCGGTTTCCGACGCTACGATGAACGCCGGTGCCAAAGAAGTTTTTGTGGTCCAAGAGCCAATGGCCGCCGCAATCGGTGCTCGTATGCCGGTGCGTGAACCGGTAGGGAACTTGATTGTCGAAATCGGTGGTGGTACTTCCGAGATTGCTTTAATCTCTTTAAGCGGTGTCGTCAATTGGAAATCTATCAAAATTGCGGGCGACGAACTCAACCGTAACATCGTGCAATACGCCCGTGATGAATTCAATTTACTACTCGGCGAACGTCAAGCAGAAGACATCAAAATAAAAATCGGTTCCGCTATTGAACTCAGTGAACCATTACAATACCCAATGCGCGGTCGTGATCTTTTGAGTGGTTTACCAAAAGAAATCATGATTAGCGATTCCCAAGTGCGTGAAGCCATGATTCGTTCTTTGCGCTCTATCGTGGACAATGTTAAAGCCACCTTGGAAACTTCACCACCAGAGTTGGTCGCCGATATTCACGAACGTGGTATTTTAATCTCCGGCGGTGGTGCACTTTTGCGAGGCATTGATAAACTTGTGGCTCGCGCTACCGAGATTCCCGTGCGTCTAGCCGATGACCCACTCACCAGTGTCGTGCGTGGCAATGGCATGCTTTTAGACGACGAAGACCTACTCAAAGAAGTGGCTATCTACTCGCCATATCACATTTAAAAATTATGCGTTATTATTCGTTTAAAAAAACCTATACAGCGACGGTGGCAATATTTTTTTTGATTATTTTTGCCCACTATTTAGGATTCTTAAAAATTCCAGAAAATAAATTGCGTGATCTAGTCGAGGGTAGTTTAAAAAAAATTCACTCTCAAAATATTCAACCGGATAATTCTGCGGATTTAAATAATCAAATTGAAATACTCAGCGCCAAAAATAAAATTATCCAGCAAGAAAACGACGACTTACACAATCAACTAAATTTCAAAACTAAAAATAACTATACAATTTTAACCACTTCTGTGGTCGCCAAAAACCTAGACACGACTCAAAGAGTAATTGTCTTAGACCGCGGAGCTGATGACGGTGTAAAAATCGATCAACCGGTAATATACGGTGATGGAAACTTAATCGGAAAAATTATTGAAGTAGAAAATAATTTATCTTTCGCCAGAATTCTCAGCGACAACCAAAGTAAAGTCGCTGCCACGGTACTAAACAACGATCATAGTTTGGGAGTGGTGGAGGGTGGTTTTGGTTTGAGTATTAAAATGAGTTTTATTCCAAGAAACGAAAATATTTTGGTTGGCGATCAAATCATTACTTCCGGATCGGAAATAAATTATCCGCGCGGATTAATTATCGGTAAAGTCGCGGCCATCGAAAACGAAGCTTACCAACCGTTTCAAGAAGCTATCATCACACCTTCGGTTGATTACGAAAAAATAAATATTGTCGGCGTTATCATAAACAACCTATGATAAAAAAAATAATTAAATT
>CAIOJG010000126.1 GCA_903858555.1 Candidatus Magasanikiibacteriota bacterium | reverse complement strand
GCTTGGCAATTTGCTCTTTGTGTTCCACTTCATCATCGGCCAAAGTTGATTTGCAGCGCGGACACCAATTTACCAAACGGTAACCACGATAAATCAAACCATCATCATACATCTTTTTAAAAACTGTACGTACTGCCAAATTTCTCTCTTGATCCAAAGTGTATGCCTCACGACTCCAATCCATACTGGAACCCATTTTTTTACATTGATTGACTATAGTGTCACGTGACTCTTGAGCAAATTTTTCCACTTCCGCCAAAAATTTATCACGACCCAATTCATTTTTAGGATCTTTAATTCCTTTTTCGATTAAAAGTTTTTCCACTTTGGTCTGGGTAGCAATCGCCGCGTGATCGGTTCCCGGCAGCCATAAAGTTCGAAGACCTTGCATTCTTTTATATCTTGTTACCAAATCTTCAATCGCAAGCATCGAGGCATGCCCAATATGCAGAGTGCCGGTTACATTTGGCGGCGGCAAAACCATACTAAAACTACCCTTTGACTCATCTACCAAACCCGCTTCATCACACTTGTCAGGATTAAAAAATCCGCTATCTTCCCAGCGTTTATATATCTGATCTTCGTATTTTTGCGGTTCGTAAGCTTTAGGCAATTCTTTCATACAGGAATTTTGGCTAAAATAAGCGATTTTAATTTTTTAAATTCCTCCAAATTACTACCATATTTTACCTAAAACTAGAGAAAAAGGCAAGTTTTGCACACTCTTGACAAAAACCGCGAATATTGATATTATCAACTGTTCTCTATGCTAAATGAAAAAGAACAATTTAAACAGCTGGTATCCGATAGCCATCATGTTTTGGTGGTATTTGATAACTCCGAAAATATCGACGCGATCGCTTCGGCTTTGGCGCTCTCACAGTTTTTGGAAAAGATGAACAAAGCGGTCGATATCGCCTGTTCAGATTTTGTGATACCAAAAAATATTAACTTTTTAGAGGGAGTAAAAAATATAAAAAATGAACTAACTCATTTACAAAAATTAATCGTCAAAGTAGATATCTCCAATGCCAAAATTGAAAATCTCAGCTACGACATCAAAGACAATTGGCTCTCTATTTATCTTACCCCAAAAAATGGTTTGCTCACCAAAAATGAATTGCGCACCGCCCAATCTACTTACAAATACGATTTAATAATTACACTCGAAACTCCAAGTCTAGAAAATCTTGGAAAAATATTTTTAAACAATACCGATCTTTTTTACCGTACCAATATTATCAATATTGATTGTCACACTACCAACGAACGCTACGGACAATTAAACTATATTGATTCAAACGCGACTTCCATATCAGAGATTATTTTTCAATTAGCTAAACATCTCTATGAACCGTCTTTAAACGAAAAAGTATCAACCACCTTATTGACCGGCATGATTGCGGCTACTCATAGTTTTAAAACTAACAATGTCACTCCACTGACGTTACAGCTTGCGTCTGAACTTATCAACCACGGCGCCAATCGTGAACGCATTATTCAAAACCTTTACCGTACCCGCAGTTTGTCCGCTCTAAAACTTTGGGGCTGTGTCTTATCCAAACTTAAAATTGATTCTTCAAACCACTTTGCTTGGAGCAGTATTTCTAAAGAAGAATTTGCTCACGCCGGGGCCAAACAAGATGATTTGAAAGATATTATCCCAGAATTAATTTCCAACTCGCCGGAAGTAGATATGACGATGCTACTTTATGAAACTGAAAATAAAGAAGGTCAAAAAATAATTTCCGGAATTCTCCATTCTAAAAAAGGACACGACACACAAAATATTCTCAAACACCACAATCCAATCGGTACCAAAAACGAAGCGCGTTTCAACCTAAACAATATTAGTCTAAACGATGCAGAACAAACATTGATCGAAGAAATAAAAAAATCCCTGAATTAATCAGGGATTTTATTTTATATCAATGAACTCCCAGTCATCTCCGGTGGAATATCAATGCCCATCAAAGTCAAAACTGTCGGCGCCACATCAGCCAATAAACCCACTGGTTGCATCAAACTGAGATCGCCCTCGGGCGGATCACCGGCCGAGCCAGCCTGACCCTGAAAATCTTTTCCGATAATAATCAGCGGCACCGGATTGGTCGAGTGCTCTTTATCCATTTCACCGGTTTGTAAATTTATCACTTCTTCGGCGTTGCCGTGATCGG
>CAIOJG010000125.1 GCA_903858555.1 Candidatus Magasanikiibacteriota bacterium | reverse complement strand
TTTATTCACCAAATCAGTAAAATATTTTTTAAATTTTACTAAGGTATCCTGTTCACTACCCATTATATCATCTTCTAAAAATTATTTCACCACTTCGCCTTCGATCGGACCTTGGCTATCTTCTGATTTTCCGGATTCTGGAGCAGATTCACCAGCAGCGCCAGCACCCGGCTGAGCACCTTTAGCTTGTTCTTGCTGATACATTTTCATACCAACTGCTTGTGCAGCCTTGGAAAGTTCGTCAGCGGCCTTTTTGATAGCTTCCACATCATCTTTATCTTTAACTTCTTTTACCGCTTTCAAAGCTTCTTCTACTTTGGTTTTTTCTTCAGCGGTGACGTCAATCTTTTTCTCTTCTACATCTTTCATCATTTTTTCAGTGGTGTAGGTCATAGTGTCCGCAATGTTACGGGCTTCGATAAGTTCTTGTTTTTTCTTATCTTCATCAGCGTGCAACTCAGCTTCTTTTTTCATCTTTTCGATTTCTTCTTTAGAAAGACCAGAAGAAGCTTCGATGCGAATACTTTGTTCTTTGTTGGTACCTTTGTCTTTGGCTTTCACATTTAAAATACCATTGGCATCAATATCAAAAGTAACTTCAACCTGTGGAATACCGCGAGGAGCCATTGGGATTCCGTCCAAAATAAAGCGACCCAAAGATTTATTGTCGGCAGCCATTGGACGTTCACCTTGCAAAACGTGAATTTCTACACTTGGCTGGTTATCAGCGGCAGTGGAGAAAGTTTGAGATTTGGAAGTTGGAATAGTAGTGTTGCGTTCGATAAGTTTGGTCATCACCGAGCCCATAGTTTCGATACCAAATGATAATGGTGTCACATCAAGCAACAACACATCTTTGACATCACCTTTGAGCACACCACCTTGCACAGCGGCACCAACCGCGACTACTTCGTCTGGGTTTACAGAGATGTTTGGTTTTTTACCAAAGAATTTTTCTACAGTAGCAAGTACAAGCGGCATACGAGTCATACCACCGACCATGATTATTTCGTTGAGATCAGAAGCAGAAAGTTTGGCGTCTTCCAAAGCTTTCTTTACTGGACCCAAAGTTTTTTCTACCAATCCACCCACGAGCTCTTCCAACTTGGAACGAGTCAATTTCAAAACCAAATGTTTTGGACCATTAGCATCGGAAGTAATAAACGGCTGATTGATTTCACTTTCTTGAGCAGTGGACAATTCGATTTTAGCTTTTTCAGCCGCTTCTTTGATGCGCTGCAAAGACAATGGATCTTTGCCTAAATCAATACCTTGATCTTTTTTAAATTCATCCAAAATCCATTGGATAATTACTTGATCAAAATCATCACCACCAAGATGAGTATCACCTTTGGTAGAAAGCACCTGCACATTGTCGGGAGCGACTTCAAGGATAGATACATCAAAAGTACCACCACCCAAATCGTAAACCACGATTTTTTGTTCAGTCTTTTTATCAAAACCATAAGCCAAAGCAGCCGCAGTCGGTTCATTAATAATACGCAAAACTTTTAGACCGGCGATTTCGCCAGCGTCTTTGGTAGCTTGGCGTTGAGAGTCATCAAAATAAGCTGGCACCGTAATCACCGCTTCAGTAATTTTTTCTCCCAAACGTTCTTCCGCGTCAGATTTCATTTTTCCTAAAATCATCGCGGAAATTTCTTGTGGAGAATATTCTTTACCTTGCATCAAAACTTTTACACCTTCACCGGATTTTACAATCTTGTAAGGCATAAGTTTGAGATCGCGCTGAACTTCGGCGTCGTTCCAGTTGCGACCGATGAGACGTTTGATGGAATACAAAGTATTCTCTGGGTTGGTCACAGCCTGACGTTTAGAGAGCTGACCGACAAGACGTTCGCCGCTTTTTGAAACCGCCACGATAGACGGAGTGGTGCGTGCACCTTCTTTGTTTTCGAGGACTTTTGGTTGTCCGCCCTCGATGATGGACATACAACTATTGGTTGTACCGAGATCGATTCCTAATACTTTTGACATATGTGTATTATGTTATTTTATTAATTTATTTATTTAAATAAGTGATTTGTTGCACTAAATCCCAAACCGTGAACCAAGCTCTATCTGACGCTGCTTGAATAGATGCCAAAACCGGCTCATACATTTTTTGATTGTCAGTTGGATAACCACAACCGCTCCAACCACTTACTGATACCATTACCACTTTATCATTCAACCAAATAAAGGCATTATTTAATTGTTTATCAGCAAAACTATGATAGACAAAAACATCTTTGCCGTTTACATTTTGAAAATTGCCATACTGTTTAATATAACGAACTTCATCATTATCTTGAGACAAATCTTTTATATCATCCGCCATAAATTCTTTGAGTGATTTTATTGACGGTTTAACCGGTAAAACACTAAGATTGAACCCTGGAATACTGCAATAGTTCTGCAAATCAGGAATGTTATTACCTGGGTTTTTTAATTCAGAAAAAATATCTTCCGGCTTAAACACCATTTGTGATGTTGTTGTTGATATGTCCTGTTTTTCAAGGTAAAACTTTTGCTTATTTATAAAACCAGGATCTGGATAAGAAAATTTTACGTTTGTATTTCCGATTGCTGAAACAATTTCTTTATCATCAAAACCAGAAATTTTATACCAATCAAGCTCGTGATTATTTTGATAAAGTTTTTTTCCTAACAATAGAATAACGACAACAAAAAGAAGTGAAAGAAAAATGCTTAGCGAAATTACTAATTTTTTATTCATAATTTATTTCTTCTTAGTAATTTTAATATCCACTTTCTTCGGTTCAGACAACTGCACTTTTGGACAATTGATTTTCAAAATTCCGTCTTC
>CAIOJG010000124.1 GCA_903858555.1 Candidatus Magasanikiibacteriota bacterium | reverse complement strand
TGGAAGATTTGGTAAATGCTGCTATCCAAAAAGATTACACAGTGTCTTGGCAAGAAATGACTTTTGAAGAAGCCAAAGCCAAAGGTTCGATTGGTTTGTTTGAAGATAAATATCAGAGTCGGGTAAAAGTTTACACGGTAGGCGATATCAATGAATTGGCCAAAGCGGATCCAACCGCGCCAACTTTTAGTCGTGAAGTTTGTGGTGGTCCGCACGTAGAACACACCGGCACCATTGGTAAATTCAAGATCGTGAAAGAAGAAGCGATTTCCGCTGGAATGCGTCGCATCAAAGCGGTGATTGAATAATTATGCGATTGTTGAAAAAACTTTGGTCAATGCGTCAGCAGTTTGCCAAGTACTTCTTAGTTGGTATTAGCGGGTTGGTGGTGGATATGACCACCCTGTGGATTTTTATCGACATTTTGCACTGGGGAGCGATTACCGCACTGATGGTCAATCAACTAATTGTCTTGTCCTATATTTTCAACCTAAATAAACGCTGGGCTTTCAAGAGTAACGGCCAAACTAGACAAGAGATAAAACGCTACCTAATTTTATACTTTTTCAACTATATTTTTGCTATTGGCTGGATGTATTTTTGGCATAATTCCTTAGGTTTTGAGCCAAAATTGGTGCGTTTGGTCAATATTATTTTAGCGGTGTCGTGGAACTTCCTTTTATACAAGTTTTTTGTCTATCGCACACCAAACCAAGCTGTCCACACCGTAGCTATTGACTAAATCCTATATTTAAGCTAAAATATCGTTAATTAATATAAATTCTCCAATGAGCAAACAGGACATCATCGAACTGAAGGGAAGCATCGAAGAATTATTACCGGCCGGTACTTTTCGGGTAAAACTGGAAAGTGGTCAGATAATAATCGCCCATTTATCGGGTAAGATGCGACTTAACAAGATTCGCTTGAGCTTGGGCGACCAAGTCAAAGTAGAAATGACTCCGTACGATTTGAGCAAAGGTAGAATCACATTGCGTTTCTAAAAATTTAAATATTCAAACTATCAACCATTGCGGTGTAGCTTCTCAATTTTAGAGAGGTGTGGATATCGCGGCAGTGGTTGGTATTTTTGCTTTACTTAATTAATTTTCAATATTATGAAAGTACGTGCATCTGTAAAGAAAATTTGCATGAAGTGTCAGACCGTGCGTCGCAAAGGACGCGTATTTGTAATCTGTGAGATTGCAAAACATAAACAGAGACAAGGTTAATTAATTTATTTTACTATGAGAATCGCTAGTACAAATATCCCAAACGACAAAAAAATTCTTTACTCCTTGCCATACGTTTACGGCATCGGATTGACTCTTTCCAAAGTTATTTTGAAAGAAGCGGGAATTGACGGAAATATCCGCACTAAAGATTTGACTGAAGCTCAGCAAGATAAATTGCGCGCTATCGTCGAAAAGGCTTACAAGACCGAAGGTGACTTGCGCCGTGAAATCATGAGCAACATCAAACGTCTAAAAGATATCAAGTCTTACAGAGGTATTCGTCATATGAAGCACTTGCCAGCTCGTGGTCAGCGCACTAAGACTAACTCTCGCACAGTACGCGGCAATGTTCGTAAGACTGCAGTCAGCGGCAAGAAGCCGGCTGGACAGAAGACTTAAAGACTTGCTTACCTAAATAATGACAAGATTATAAACTTATGACCGAAAATACTACTGAAAAAAAGGAATCTTCCGCCAAATCTGGCGCGAAAGGTAAATCAAAAAAGAAAAAAGTAGCGCGTCAGGTACCTCGTGCCAACGCCTATATTCAGGCTACCTACAACAACACCATCATCACTTTCTGTGATCCAAATGGTAACGTTTTGGGCTGGTCTTCCGCTGGTGTAGTTGGTTTCAAAGGTCCAAAGAAAGCTACTCCATACGCCGCTTCTATGGTCACCAAAGATTTGATGGATAAAATCGCTGCTTATGGTGTCAAAGAAGTTTCTGTCTTTATTAAAGGCATTGGCGGTGGTCGTGAAGGTGCGATTCGCGCTTTGCATATCAATGGTTTGAATGTAATGGCGATTAACGACGTTACTCCGATCCCACACAATGGTTGCCGTCCGCCAAAGCGC
>CAIOJG010000123.1 GCA_903858555.1 Candidatus Magasanikiibacteriota bacterium | reverse complement strand
CCCCGCGCTGATACCAAAATTTATTGACCAAAACAATACGCATAATTAATAACCAAATAATTTATTTTTCACAATCCAACCAACCACACTAAACGGATGGCGATACAAAGCCGTACGCGCGGTGCAAATCATCCAAACCGGAGTTTTCATCGCGTCTACTTTGACGCGGCGCTTTTCCACTTCTTCACTTTGCCAAAACTCGGCAAAATTTGTCACTTTACGGATATTTCCTAAAATCATATTATGCACCACGGACGGATAAATATCACCAGTCGGATCCAAAAAGAAAAAGTCACGACCGGGAGCATTATCTAGCACCGGATTTTTTTCCGTAATAAACCGGCACATTCCACTAGCAAAATAAGCACGCAACCAGCGTTTTAAATTCCAGCTCTTGAGCTCGCTATTGATAATATGTTTATACGCTTTTTTCAAAACTACCGGATCAGGATTGTTTACATTTTGTTTGCCACCAAAATAAAATTCACTGCTCTGAGCAAAACTATGAGTAAACTCAATTCCCAGTTCACGCGTCAAATCATAAACTTTAGCGAAGTGCTCCACATTTTCCGGAGTAATCGTAAAGCCCAAACGCAAATTGGTCATGCCTTTTTGTTTTAAGACACGCACCGTTTCCATACAACGATCAAATCCACCCGGAATTCCACGCACGGTATTGTGCATCTCCCCAATGCCATCGATAGATACCGCCACCCCAATATCTGGCGCAATCTTCAAAATCTTTTCCATTGCTTTATCTATCACCGGTGTCAAAAAACCATTGGTGGAAATTACCATTCGGGCTTTAGGACAAGCCTGACGTACCGCCGCCACAATCTCCGGTAAATCTTTACGCAAAAATGGTTCACCACCAGAAAGATTTACGTCACGCAGAGAATCCGGCAATTTAGCGATATCTTCCAACGTCAATTCTGGAGAATTTTTTATTTTCCAAATATCACACATGGTGCAGCGCGCATTGCAATTGTAAGTAAGTGCCAATACGCAATCAATCGGCAATTTTGTGGCCATATAATCTGTTAATTATTATACCTATATTTTACCCGAAAGTTGTGATATAATCAATGCATATGTCCAAACTTTCTCCCAAATATTATCTCATCGCCGCCCTACTAATTTTCACGATATTTAATCCCACCACCGGTGGCGATATTTTAGCATTTTTGGCCATCGCGGTCATCGTTCTTTACAGTCTTTTTGGTGACTATGCTTTGTTGGCACTTTTAATCATTCGTCCGACTATAGATTATTGGCGCGATTATGTTGTACTCTCATACAATAATTTTCATATCAACATCAATGCCGCTATTTCATTATTGCTTTTAGCTTGGTCAGTAGCTTTTTTTATAAAAAACTACCAAGAGTTTAAAAAAGTTCCTTTAAAAAACCTTTGGCTGTTGTTTTTAGTTTGGTGTTCAGTGTCCTTCTTTTGGAGCTTTGACAAAGTCTCTACCATCACCGAAACTGCCAAAGCCGCCAATCTCTTTGCTCTGTTTGGCATGACCTATATTTTGCGCGCCCGTAACGACCACTACTTTGATAAAGTATTCTTCTGGTCATTTGTTGGCAGCGCAGTGTTGCCACTCACAACCGCGGTGTACCAATTTTTCACCAAGAGCGGCATGACCATCGATGGTACAGCCAATCGTATTTATGGCACCTTTGCCCATCCCAACATCTTGGCCACTTTTTGTTTAATGCTTTTCATTTTCCTTTTTGATAAATATCAAAATTATCGCAAGCACGAAACCAGTTTAATAAAATTTGTACCCAACTGGCTAAAGGAATCAAAAAAAGAACTCTACCCCTTAGCCTTAATATTTTTAACAATTTTAATTGCTCTGACCTACACCCGCATCGCTTGGATTGGGTTGGCATTCTTTATCGTGGCCATTGGCCTATATTACAAACGCAAAGAAACTATCACCACCATCATTGTTTTAACCACGTTGTATGGTTTATTTTTCCCAGTCAATATTTGGTTAATAGACAACTTTAATATCAACTTACAAAATAACGCCTTGGTCGCCCGCCTCACCAGCCGCAACATGGAAGCCGATTCAATCACTTGGCGCGCGGATCTTTTCAATAAAATAATTCCGCTTTGGACAAATCGCCCACTCATTGGTTATGGCTATGGCAGTTTTGCGCGTGTGTGGGATGATAATAAAGGCGTCGATAACATCTGGGATGAAACTTCCGAAGCCCACAACGATTACCTCAAAGTAGGATTTGAAGCCGGTATTATCGGTTTAGTGATTTATATTTTCATTTTCTTGAGTCTGCTTTATCGCGAAATAAAATTTGGACAAAAACATGCTTGGACAAATTTTGTATTCATCCTTAGTATTTTAGTTTATCTGATATTGAGTGTCAGCGACAACATGCTTCACCACACGCCGATGATCTGGTGGCTATGGGCACTGTGGGGTTATTGGAGCGCCAAAGTTTAAAATTTTATAAATAAAAAACCACCTGAGAGAAAGGTGGTATTTTTATATAGGTGATATTTTCATATGCCCATCTTTAGATCACAACGTTTGTTATGAGCTCAAGATGGTCGGGGTGGCGCGCTGTGAAGCAACGCCACCCCAATTTACCAGCCCTAGACGACTTAAGTCGCTTTTGAGCATGGGTTGGTCGAAATGACCTATCGAGAAGACACACCGCCCTCCCGTCCGTTTTTACTCAAACGAAGAACCTGTTACTTGCGACTACGGCGCACACTTGCCATCGAAGGCGAGGCCGAAGCCGCCGCCGACGAGGTTGCACGCGCTATGCGCCCACGGCGTGTTGTAAGCGCCATAAGCGGTGATCTTCTCGGGATGCGAACAGCCCTCAAAGGTCACAGAGCAAATCCCCACGCCGGCGGAATTGAAACCGACAGACGCGAGTGCGGTGGAGGTAAACGAACCCTCGACCGTACCCGGAGGCAAGCCCCAGTAGGTAGCCTTCTGACAGCCAGCGCCTTCCGCGCTGAAGCTGAACTGGCCTGGACACTGCCACGTCTGCGTGACGCCGTTCGGCAGATTGACGCAACCCTGGTAGGGGTTGCAGGAATCCAACGTGTTGGCGTTGCCGTCGTTGCAGGTCGTCGCCGCGCCCGGAAGGCACACGCCGCCAGAACACTTGTCGCCGATCGTGCAGGGATTGCCGTCATCACAGACGGCGCCATTCAAACCGCAGGTCATGGTGATCGGCGTGTTGAGGCAGCCCTTGATCGGGTCGCAGGTGTCCAGCGTGTTGGCGTTGCCATCGTCGCAGTTGGCCATGTTGCCCGAAAGGCAAAGACCGCCAGCGCAGAAGTCGTTCACCGTACAGGCATTGCTGTCGGTGCAAGGAAGGTTGGAATCCAAGACGTGCGCGCAGCCCGTCATCGGATCGCAGTAGTCGCTCGTGCAGGAGTTGCCATCGTCGCAGTTGCCCACGACTTGACCGCTCACGCACTTGCCGCCACTGCACTTGTCGCCGCTCGTGCAGACGTTGCCGTCCGAGCAGACCACGCCGTTGTTGGCGTGTTTGCAACCCGTCGCCGGGTCGCAGGAGTCGGTGGTGCAGGGGTTGTTGTCGTCGCAGCTTGAAGCCACGATCCCCATGCACGCGCTGTTCGCGCACTTGCCGCCGCTCGTGCAGGCGTCGCCGTCGTCACACACCGAAGTATTGGCGGTGTGCGTGCAGCCGACCTTCAGGTCGCAACCGTCGTCCGTGCAGGGATTGTTGTCGTCGCAGGCCAAATTCTTGCCCGCCACGCAATACCCGCCGGTGCAATGGTCGCCGACCGTGCAGTCGTCGCCGTCGGAGCATGAGCTCGACGCGTTCGGGCTATTGACGCAGCCCGTACCGCTCAAACACATATCGTCGGTGCAGGGGTTGTTGTCGTTGCAGTTCTTCACTGCGCCCTGGCACACGCCGTTCTGACAGGTGTCATTCTCCGTGCAAGCGTTACCGTCGCTGCAGGTGTTGGAGTTGGAGATCACGATGCAGCCCAGCTTGCCGTCGCAGGTTTCGCTGGTGCAGAAGTTGCCGTCGTCGCAAGACACCGGCAACGCTGCGCAGCTGCCACCGAAGCAATGGTCGCCCGTCGTGCAGGCGTCGCCGTCGGAGCAGGGCATCGTGTTGTTGGAATTCTTGCAGCCCACCGTCGGGTCGCAGGAATCGGTCGTGCAGGGGTTGTTGTCGTTGCAGCTACCATCGCCGCCACCCTTGCACTTTCCGCTTTGGCAGATGTCGCCCGTCGTGCACGCGTTGCCGTCGTCACACGGCGTCACGTTGATCAGATTCGTGCAGCCCGAAACCGGGTCACAGGAATCCGTCGTGCAGACGTTGCCGTCGTCGCAAGACAACGGCGCCGACGGAGCGCAGGCCCCGCCGAAGCAAATGTCGTTCTCCGTGCACGCGTTGCCATCGGTGCAGGGGTTGTTGTTGGGCGTGTTGGCGCAGCCCGTCTTGGTGTTGCAATTGTCGGTCGTGCAGGGGTTGTTGTCATTGCAGCTCAAGGCCGCCCCCTCGCACGCGCCACCAGAACACTTGTCGCCGGTCGTGCAGGCGTTGTTGTCGTCGCACGCGTCGGTGTTGTTCACGAATTGGCAGCCCTTCAGCGGGTCGCAGGAATCGGTCGTGCAGGACTCGTTGTCGTTGCAGACCTTGCCCGTACCGCCGCACTTGCCGTCGCTGCAGGTGTCGCCCGTGGTGCAAACGTTGCCGTCGTCGCAGTTGCCAGCGATGTTGGCGTGGACGCAAGCGCCGGTCGAACCTTCGCAGGTGTCGAACGTGCAGGCGTTGTTGTCGTCACAGTTCTTCCCCGCGCAGGGGTTGATCTGGACGACCGTCACTTCCGGTGCTTGCTGGACGACATCCACGGTGGTGCCGGCATCGGCAGCCTCCGTGGTGGAACCGCTGTTGGTCTTCGGAGCCGACTCGGCGCCGCAGCCAACCAGACAGAAAATCGCGATAACGGTCGCAATCAGACCGGCGTTGGTCGCCACCTTACAGTTTTCCATGATACTCCAGTGCAAAAATTGGGCGTTAGCAACCCATTCAAAAAAATAGATACCAAGATCCAAATGCACCGAGCGCCCGCCCGATAGCACTGTCAGCCATCCTTGCGGACACGCCCCTATGATGTAGAGTATGAGAAGGGACAACGTCCCAACTTTCGTTAGGATTGCTCCCAGTCACACCCCACAGGGCGTTTCTTTTCTCCAACATCACCAACAAAATATTTTTATAAATAATCTATTGGTGATGTTGAAGAAGAATTTTTTAAATTGTCAAAGTACTTTCTTTGCAACCGTTTGAATGCACTATGAACACATAATGTACTCAACAGGATGTGGGTGAGGTTTTGCCGAAGCAATCATTTCTCATTACCCTCACCCGGTGCGCTGTATTTTGTGCACTTATCCGACTTTTCCTAAAGTCGAAATCAGTAGCACGCTATAGCCCAGCGCTTGGCATATGTTGAACTCAGTTCCCAGCCATCCAGCCAATCATGAGGTACGCACCCCACTGACCAGACAACTTGTCCGCGTCCCAGCTCGGACCGGCCATAACCTTCAGGGCGAAGTCGAGACCGCCAGCCTTACGACCAGCTTTCACGAAGTCGAGCTGTGCGCCGAACTGCGGACCAGCGTTGAAGTAGGTCCACGAGGAAGTGCGATTGGTCACACCACCCGCGAGACCAACCAAACGCCAGTTGCTGTTGAGCCAGCCGCCGATGCCGCCGTTGAAGCCAGTCCCGAAGAACTTGCCCTCCGACGTATTGCCGAACACTTGACCGACGAGCTCGAGGCTCTTGGTCATGCGAACTGCAATCTCTGCATCGACGCCAAAGGTCATCCCCAGGCTGCCGACACCGAGTTCAGCACGAACCGCGGGACGGATGGCTGAGAGAAAGCCACCGCCGCCGCACTCTTCCAAGTGCACCTGGAGATCGTCCCCAGACAGCACCTGAAAAGTTTTGCTCTTCCCGCAACGAACTGTCTCGTTACGGGTTTTCGCCTGCGCCGACATCGGCAGCAGGAACAAGAACACCAGACTCACGATCAAAGCCTTCATGACTTCCTCCGGAAAAAAACGTCTTTCCCCAAGTGTTTCATCGGCAAGTCCGATAATTCACTCCTGACTCATGTCAGAGTATTTGTCCGAAGACAAATTCACGAGGGAAGACGTACGTCCCACCGCTAAGAAAATCTTCAGAAAAAACTTTCTTCGCGATGGGACTAACTGATTGTAAAGAACGATTTGGTTTTGACACCATCTCAGACAACAAATTTTATTGTCTAGGCTGGCGACCCGACGAATTTCTTCGTCGGGCACCTTGTTAGGATTTTTTTCCTGTCAAAGACTTTTCAGCGTTTAAGTTGCAACACTGATTGGTACTTTGGTCGCCCCGCGGAAATGGTGGGGCGTCAAGCGCTTTGGGCGCTTACTTATTCGTCGGTCGAACCGCTGTCGTTGTCCGTCTTGTTGTCGACGGTGACGTTGGCAGCGACGGGCTTCACCGCTGCCTTGGCTTCCGCGAACGCCTTGAGAGCGTCGCGGCGCTGGGCGGCGATTTGCCAAGACACGGACTTCAGCGTCGCGTTGGCGGTGACCAGGTTGGTGTTGACGCCGTCGACCGAAGTCTTCAGCGCGTCCAGCTTAGTGCCGTTGGCAGTGTTGTCGTTGTGAAGCGTGTCCAGTTTGCCGTTGCCGGTGTTGACCGCGGCCGTCGTGGCATCGACGCCGGTCTTCAGTGCGTCGAGCTTGCCGTTGCCAGCTTGCACGCTGGTGTTGACGCCGTCGATCGAAGTCTTCAGCGCAGCCTGGCTGTTGAGTACCGAACCGGTATTCAAGTCAGCGCCGGCGACCACCGTCTTCGCAGCCGTCGCGATCACGTTCTTCACGCCGTCCATCTGATGCGCGAAGGCGAGGTAACCCAGGATCGAGACCAGCGCGAAGGCCAGCACGCCTACCAACCACCAGGCCCACGCGGGCATGGCGGAGTAGCAGTAGTTGCGCGGCGGCGGGCAGTTGTTGTTGACGCTGCCGGTGCCGGTGTTGTTGGTCTGGCCGCCCTGGTTGAGGGGGGCGTACACCAGCGTCGGGGCCGGCCTGATCACGGTCTGCTGGGCCATGCTCACCGTGAGCGCTCCACAGCTCGTGCAAGGAACATTAAGCGCCTGATTGATGGCGTTGCAGTGCGAACAGTTCATGATGTAACTCCTGAAACACGTTTGTCCTTACACTTACCATATGCCCAGCATCGTTTCCCCTTGTGGATTTACCACTGGGTATTTACGACGGTTTGGCGCCAGTCTATTTGACTGTTCGGTTTGTGTTTGGACGATTTTGGTACCGACGCACTTTGTTTTTGATTTGAGCCTTGTTGCCCAAATCTAGACTGGCACGCCCCCGCTTGAAGCGGGAATTTTACTGGTTTATGAAGACCAGCTGAACTCCCACAGCGCGAAGGCATACTTGCGCGGGAATAAAAATGCATTTTATACATTCTCATTTCCACGCAAGTACTGTCGAACCGACGATATATTGTAAAGAACGTTGCCTGCCACAGAAAAAACTCTCCATGGTGAGAGAGTTACATACAACTATATTGTTTATTAGTGCTGCCACTGCTTTGACCTCTCTCAAAATCAAGGGTGGCGACACTAGGGGTTGTAGTCACGATGATTTATCGTAACTGAATATATTACCACTAATCGCCGGTTTTGTCAAGAGGTAAAGGTTAATATCGTCCACTTTTGCCTATTTTTTGGCTAATATAAAACAAAACCACGCTAGTAGCGTGGTTTTTAAAAACTGGATAATTTACTGTTTAAGCGATTCCGCTATATTTACTGTATTAAACTTTATTTTCGGATCAGTTACTACCATTACTGAATTATCTTGAAGATTTCTCATACGATATGTATCCGCTCCGTCACCTTTAGCCACAATCATATCATAATCCACTCCATCAATATTTCCTTTTACATGCTCAAAATCATCACCAATTACATTGTTTCCACCAAGCAATAATCTTTCTGAGACCGACAAATTTATAGCGTGTTTATCCTCTAAAACCCCCACGATTGTACTATAACGATCAGCGCTTGAAAGATGCTGATTGACATCAAGAGCTCGAGATATATCTTGGTCTTTAAGCAAGCCAGGATTTTGTGACAAAACCGTCTGCACCTTGTCCATTAATCCTGGGATCAGACCAATTTTATCATTTACACTAATAACCTTATCTTTAAATAAACTGTTGACTAAATCTCCTTTTATGGAACGTAATTCCATAAACTGGGCTTCTTTTCCAGTAAACCCTTCTGGGACAATCAATTTTTCAGTTCCCTGTGCAGTTGTTACAGTGGCTTCTGTGCCTTTTATTGGCGCAACATTTTTTGTGTTATCAGTTGGCTGAGCGTCTCCTACTTTTACTTCGGATCCAACCGTTTTAATAGTAGGCACAACTTCTTTTACTCCCGCCCCACCACCGACCAAACGTCCATGGACGTTAGTATCAATTTTTTGAATCTCAGCAACTGGAATAACATCACCTTGCTTCCAACTTGTACCCCCACCAGACATATGCGCTTCCAGCTTTGGAGCAGGTGCAAGATCGCTTCGGTATTCATATGTTGTACGGACTGCGTTTCCATGAGAATCTTTTAACTCATCCAAAAGAACACCATGTTTGAATTCATTTGGACCAACATTATGGTGCCCCGTTTGAGATGCATCTTTATCAAAAGTAATAAAGCGCTCTTTCCCGTTTCCACCATCTTCGTATCTACCAATATACTCACCATCTTTTGTGTATACCTGGCCGCTATGTTTACCTTCAACACCTCTATATAATTCTTCTCCTTTAATTTTTACCAGTTTGTAGTCTGTACCACTCTCACCACGAACAGCTCCTTTTGGATTATATTCAATCTCGTGTTTAACCAAAGTGTGATCGTGTGAATCACGCACCGGCATCGTAGTCATTTTTCCACCAGTATGGTGTTCTACCATATATATACGCTCACCTGTCTTTGGATCAGTAAACGGAGGAAATTTGTCCAAAGCTGCTTCAGATGGTCGCATGTGCAACTGACCAGACTCGTCTTTATAACATTCAAATTGTGCGCCTGGTTTTACATCATACGGATGCAAAATATCACCATTTGGTAATTTTTTAAAACCCATATTTTCCAACTCGGCATTGCGCCATTCGTTGAATTTGGATTGACTCCAGCCTTTGAACAAATCACCTTTGTGAGAGGAATGTAAATTGTCCATAGAGCGCCATGCACTACCGTGACTAGCGACAGTTTCAGTTGCCACAGCTGGAGCTTTTTCAAAATGTGCAGGGACTTCGTGAGTAGTTGTACCTTCTGGCTGTGCAGCACCGCTTGCAGCTTCGGGATGAGCAGACACTCCCGCTCCAGTTGGATGAGCTTCTACGGCTGCACCAGTAGCGGCAGCGGCGGCAGCCACTTTACCTTCTACCACAGCACCGTGCCCTTTGGCATGTACCCAAGTCGGATCTTTATGACCATAATCATGTAAAACACCATGTTTGAAATCTTTGGCCATTTCTTGGAAACCTCTCCCCATTACAACAGCCGAGGCAGCACCCACCACCGCACCAGCCGTGGTATACAAAGCACGCCAGCCGGCTTTTTTCCAAGCGGCTTTATCGGAATCAGACAATTTGATATCGCTTTCTTTTATGGCTTCTTCGGTATGAATCTGCAACCTCTCCAAACTCAAACGAGCAAAGACACCACGACGATAAGCTTGATAAACCAAATTTTCTATTTGTTGTTTTAATTGAGGATTAGACAAAATATATTCTACTGTTTTTTGTCCTTCTACGGTGTCGGCTTCGCCAGTCAAGTATCTATTGAAAGTTTGTAAGCGTTCACCAAAAGAAGTAAACTCAGCCGGAGTCAAACTATTTGGATTTCTAAAATACATATTCCACATCTGACGCGCTTCATTGAATTGTGGAGTAAATACGTCTTCAGCCTGTTTAAATTCACGACTCTTTCTCCAGGTTTCTCCGGTCTTGTATCCCATGAGAGCACCACCGGCCGCACCAAGCGCACCACGAGTGACCGCACTATTTGAGAAAAAGGCCGCACCGACAGTGGCACCAATAGCCACGGTACCAGCCGCACCTTTTACACCGTAGTTTTCTCTACTGGCACCAGCACCGCTATATCCAGCCATCACGCCATCAAGCATTTTTATCACAGCCGGATCGGTGTTTTGTACAGCATCAATTGTTTCATTTTTTGAAATCAAAGTTTCTAAAGCAATCGCTAATCGGATTTTTTGATCTTTATCTGGACTTATACCAGACTCACGCGCATTTTTCAAAGCGTTGATATAGAGACGTTTGGCGTCACCTTGTAGAGACTGGGCTTGAGTGTTGTCAAAATCTTCTGCTGCGCCTTGGATCAAATTGGCTTCTGCACTAGCCGCGCGAATAGCTTCGGCCAAGATAGCTGAAAATTCTGCGTGGCCGGAATTAATTACACCACCACGACTTGCTCCATTAAAGCGATTGTTTAAAACATTGTTAATTATTTCCGTACGTTTGTTGTCGGCTAATTCTTCCAATTTTTTGGCTTTTCTTTCTTCCAATTTTTTTCCACCAAATAAAAATTTCTGTAAGGTAGCGCGAATACCACCACCGACCGCACCACCGGCGGCGGCCATACCTAAAGAAGACAAACCATAACCACCCAAAACTACTGCGCCCAAACCAGTACTTGCCAAAGCCACACCACCACCAATGGCAGCCATATTTACCAAAACTCTAGCCCCGAGCTGCCACTTGAGCGCTTTCATTTGATCCAATGCGCCAGTTTGTTTTATTACTTCATTACGTAGATCGGCCTGACCCCATTCGTGCATTACTTTGGCCGCTTTTATCGCCATACCGCCATTCCAAAGTTTTTGGAAACTTTCCCAATTTTTTATACCATATTTACGCAGCTGCGACAGCATCGCTTCACTTGGCGCGCGCTTCATCAATTCTTTCAAAGCTTCTACTACGGCTGGATCTTCTGCTAAATTTTTCTTGGCTTCATCCCCAAAGGTCAATTCATTTCTGAGAACGGCGGCCATTGTAGCACGTACTTCAGGTTGACGAGTGGAAATCAAATCCCGCAACAAAATATCCGGAATATCAATATCACCTTGTTTAACTTCACGTTTTTCTGGAATGATTTTCTCTTGTTCTTTTTTGAAAGTTAATAATTCAGAATCGGTAAAATCTTTCCAGAGATCCAAAATATCTTTTTCTTTATTCGGATCAGCATCTACAATCGCGTCAGTTCTAGCTATTATAGAAGATAAGCGCGCCTCAATAGTAACTTTGTCAAAACCAGCTTTGATAGAACGCTCAGCCAAAGCTTTCCACTTTTCTTTCAAATCGGCTTTTTCTTTTTTGAGATCGAATTTGTAATCTTCTTCCTCGGTTTTACCGCTTTCATCTTGTAATATTTTTTCAAAAATTTCCGCCACCAATTTTACTTCAGATTTTTTTGGTGTACCACCAACAGCAGTGAGCCCAGTGAGATGGCCTTCAGCAATTTTTTTATTTATTTCGGCAGTAACTTTGTCTATCAAACTTTTATGTTTTGGTGAAAGAGTGGCATATTCAACACCAACCAATCTCAGATACAAATCATAAGAAACTCTGAATTTTACTTCATCTTCTTTTACTTCTTTAATTTTAGCCGGATTTGTAGGTTCTGCTGGTTCAGAAGCGGTCGGATCTGGCAAGATTGGCAACGGTTCATTACCTGGATTTTTATCTTTATTGGCTTTATCCGCTTGTTCTGCTGGCGACATACCATCCCACACTGCTTTTTTCGAGCTCCAAGTATCGTGTTTCAATTTCCAAGTTTCATAAGCAGTCATTTTGTCCTCCCATTTCTTATGGTCTTTTTTCCATTTATCATAAGCGACGGTCGCGGTTTCTTTAGTAGTTTCATTTGTTTCTTTTTCTTCATCTACTTTATCTTCTTTTTCTCTTGCCAAACGAGCTTTCCAGCCATTGGCTTCGGCCGCCATCAAACTACTAGCGGCAACCGGTTTTATTGCTTCTAGCTGATCTTTTAAATCTTTTAATCCCGTTTCCAATTCAGTTTGCAATGCTTTTATCTGCTGCCCGATAGCCAAAGCTTCAGCCGCATCCATCTCTTGCCATTCTTCCAAGCTGGCCAATTTACCATTGGCCTCTTCCAATTTTTGCTGCAAACCAGACAACCCTTTTAAAACTTCTTGACCGCGAGCATCAGCCTTGCGCACCACTTCGGCTTTTAAATTGTTGATTTTGGTGTTGGATTCGGCTTGTAATTTATTTACCGCGTCCAAATTTTTTAACATTTCCGAATTTACATCCGTTATTCTCTCCGCAGGATTGGTGATATTAAACAAAGTAAACTCTATCAAACCATTGTCATGTATGGTAATGGAATTTGGCTGAATGCGATAATTTTGTCCGTTGATAGAATGGTTGATAGTAAGATTTGGCAATTCCACTTTTTTTGGTGTCAAAGAAAGAGAAACGTCGCGAGTGGCACCGGTAACAAAATCTACAACACGAGCATTATAATTTCCATCCGCATCTTTGGCCGGAGTTCGCCAATTTACCAATTCACCCACTTGCCACCGACCACTAACATCATCTAGAAAAGCCAAGTGGTTGCCGGGGCTAAGATCTTCAGTTCTAAATTCATTCGCTTCCTTGGGTTTAAATTTTCTTACATCAACCATACAATTGTAAAATTAAAATTTTTGAATTACGGAATTTATTTTTTTTAATTGCACTTTATTTTTTAAATCATGAAATTCTTTTTCCAAAATTTTTCCTTCGGAAGCGATCATTTCGGATTGCAATAAAAATTTTTCCATAGCAAAATTAACTGCTTTTATCAATCCATCATCCGCAGAAATTTTTAAATCTTTTACCTCCATAACAAACTATAAAGCTAACGATTCTTTTACTTCACCGGCAAATTTTTCCATTGTCGCTTTTACTACCTCGGTAAAATTTGGTACACTTGTTTCCCAAAATTTCCACCATTGTTCTGGGGTGGTCTCTTTTTTGGTAAGTTCCACAAATTCAGCAGCGGATTCTTTGGTCAAAAGTGGCATTAAAGCGGCGCCAATACGCTGCTCCGCCTGAGCCATAAACTGTGGCAAATAAGTAGCCTTGGCATCATCATCCAAATTTTCAAAACCGTTGGCATTTAGAATACTTACTATTAAATCTTCTAGAGGATTTTGTTGTGTCATATAAATTTAAATTATTTAAAAAATTACATTCCAAATAAATGACGCTTTGATTTTATCACCCACGCAGCCGACAATAATATACCCGCCAAAAATCCAAGCAATCCATTGATTAAAATATTTGGCTGCGCGATCCAACGAGAAACGATTGGCGCGTTTACAGTCATGATAGAGACATCTCCACCGACGTACTCCCACACATGAGTCGTGAT
>CAIOJG010000122.1 GCA_903858555.1 Candidatus Magasanikiibacteriota bacterium | reverse complement strand
CCCTTTTTTAATATTTTTCCTACCCCAACTTACAGCCACGCAATTGATAGATTCGGTGGTATTTTTTGTAAAAACAATTTCACCGGCCGATTTAGCGCCGATAAATTTGGCGGTTTTTACACGCACCTCTTCATAAGTCGCGGTCGCTTCTTCGGCGAGAGTATGCACGCCCCGATGAATATTAGCATTGGTAGTAGTATAAAATTTTTGCAAAGCGTCGATTACCGCTTTTGGTTTTTGGCTAGTCGCCGCATTATCCAAATACACCAAACGTTTACCGTTTATTTTTCGTTTTAAAATTGGAAAATCTTTTTGAACGTTAAAAGACATATTTTATTTAAAAAGAAATTTAGCGAGTGCTTCACGAATTTTATTTTTAATATCTTCATCTTCAATACCACTCATTTCTGTTTCAAAAAAACCTTGCACCAAAAGCGCCTTAGCATCTTTTTCATTGATGCCGCGAGATAATAAATAAAATAAAGCTTCTTCGTCTACTTTGCCCACACTGGCAGCGTGACCGGCTTTGACACTATCGCTTTTTATTTCCAAATTTGGCGCGGCTTTGGCCGAAGAATTTTCCGACAACAATAAAGTGTGATGAGAAAAATATGAATCTGCACCGATTACTTTTTCTTGCACTTTCGCCACTCCCGAAACATTACACACCGCAGAATCCATCAACGCGCAACGCAATCGATTATGCACCAAAGTATTATCCGCATTATGAATAGAAGTAATATCCGCTAAAAAAGTATCATTACCTTGTCCTAATATAAAAAATATTCCTTTAAAACTACTATCTTTGCCAGCGGCATCCACCACAAATTTACGCGTCCCCTCCCAGCCTTTGGTTATCAAACCAACCAACATCAAATCGGACTTTTCGGCTAAAGTAATAGTTTCGTTGGGAATAGTTTCAATAAAACGAATTTCTTTTTTAATCATAAAATTATCCGACCGAACCGGTCATTTCCAAAGCCAACAGACGATTTAATTCCACCGCATATTCCATTGGTAATTGTTTTACAATTGGCGCCGCAAAACCATTCACGATCATTGTCGCCGCTTGTTCCTCAGTGAGTCCACGACTCATCAAATAAAATAATTCTTCTTCACCAATTTTTGCCACGGTGGCTTCGTGCGCCACGGCCACATCTTGTTCGCGAATATCCATGGTTGGATAAGTATCGGAACGCGAAGTAGAATCCAGCATCAACGCATCACACACCACACGTGTCTTTACATTTTTTGCGCCCTTTACTACTTTTACTAAACCACGATATGTAGAACGACCATTATCTTTAGAAATAGATTTAGAAACGATTGTCGAACTGGTGTCGGAAGCCAAGTGGATCACTTTACCACCCGCATCTTGATGCTGACCATGCGCCGCAAAAGCTAAAGATTGAATTTCTCCTTTCGCTCTTTTGCCGGACAAAATAATACTTGGATATTTCATCGTCACTTTTGAACCAAGATTGCAATCCAACCAAAACATCTGCGCATCTTCTTGAGCAACCGCACGCTTGGTAACCAAATTGTAAACATTGCTAGACCAATTTTGAATGGTAGTATATTGCACGCGTGCGCCTTTCATGACCATAATTTCCACTACAGCCGAATGCAAAGAATCGGTGGAGTATGTTGGCGCGGTACAACCCTCTACATAGTGCACACTACTACCCTCATCCGCAATAATCAGTGTACGTTCAAACTGCCCCATATTTTCAGTATTGATACGGAAATAAGCCTGCAAAGGTAATTCAACATGCACGCCTTTTGGAATATAAATAAAAGATCCACCCGACCACACGGCCGAATTTAACGCCGCGAATTTATTATCGCGTACCGGAATAATTGTAGAAAAATATTTTTTAAAAAGTTCCGGATGATTTTTTAAACCATCATCGGTGGATTCAAAAATTACACCCAACTTAGAAAGATTTTCTTGCACGGAATGATAAACCATTTCAGATTCAAACTGTGCACCGGTACCGGCCAAAAATTTTCTTTCCGCTTCTGGAATACCGAGCTTGTCAAAAGTATCTTTAATTTCAGACGGCACATCTTCCCATTTGGTTTTAGCTTTATCCTGCGGACGGACATAATAACGAATATTTTCAAAATCAATTCCGGATAAATCAGCACCCCACTTCGGCATACTTTCTTTGAGAAAAACTTTGTAAGCGTTGAGACGAAAATCCAACATCCATTTTGGCTCATTTTTAAAAGCCGAAATTTCACGAATCAACTCTTCGGTCAATCCGCGCGGTGCCTTAAAAAAACTCTTGGTTTCGGTTTTGAAACTAAAAGCGGATGAGTCGCCGGTATTGGCGAGTAATTTTTTGGTTTTTTGTGGTACGGCCATAGACCAATTATTTCTTTAAAAAGGCGTCGTAACCAAGCTTTTCAATTTGTTTTACCAATTCTTTGCCACCACTTTTTACTACTTTACCTTTGGACATCACGTGGACTTTTTTTGGCGACAACAAAGCAATCAATTTTGGATTGTGACTAACTACCACCAAAGCCATTTTTTGTTTTTTGTGTAAAGCCACCAATTCTTTGGCCACGATTTTTAACGCATCAATATCCAAACCAGAATCAATCTCGTCGAGGAAAGCGATTTTTGGTTCGAGCATGGCCATCTGCAATACTTCAGATTTTTTCTTTTCACCACCAGAGAATCCTTCGTTGACACTACGAGAAATAAAAATCGGATCAATTTTTAATCTTTCCATTTCTGCTTTCATGCCTTTAGCAAAATCCATTGGTGATACCGCGACTGCTTTTTTATCTCGAGCCATCGCCACCGTATTGCGCGCAGTGCGCAAAAAGTTTCCATACGAAACACCAGCTACTACTTGCGGATGTTGGAAGCCCAAAAACAAACCAGCTTGAGCACGTTCATTCACCGACATTTTTAAAATATTCAGATTATCCAACTTGATACTACCGCCATCGACTGAGTATCTAGGATGACCCATCAAAACCGAAAGCAAGGTGGATTTACCCGAACCGTTTTGTCCCATGATGACATGAACTTCACCCGAAGATACATTCAAAGAAACGCCATTTAAAATTTTAATGCCGTCAATTGAGGCGTGCAGATTTTTAATTTGTAGAGTGGTTTTTTTGGACATGTAATTTTTTTATTATACTATGTATTTTATCGTAAAAATTGCGAACGGTCAACGCCATTTTACATTTAGCGCTACAGAAACCTTCGTGGGTTTTTAAGCACTCATCACAACACAGAAAATGACGTTTACCATGACAATGTATATAGGCGCAATCCAAATATCTTTCTGCCGGTTTCTGACAGTGCCAACAATTGCCAACCACTTCATGTTTCGGATCGTTTAGATTAAAGCCCATCGTGACACGCCCGTCAAACACATACAGCGCGCCTTTAAAAGCTTCGTTGGGAAATTTTTCCATGTAAGTGACAATGCCACCATACAATTGATAAACATCAGCAAAGCCATTGTCTACCAAAAAGCCTGACGCCTTTTCGCAGCGCACCCCACCAGTACAAACGGTCACGACTGTTTTATTTTTTAAACTAGCGATACTCGGCAAAATTCCAGAAAGGTCACGGAAATTTTTCAAGGGCGGCAAAATTGATCCGGCAAAACGACCAACATCAAATTCATAATCATTACGCATATCCACGATATAAAATTCTTTGCCATCTTTAATCCATTGGTGCAATTCTTCCGCTTGCAGATATTTACCGGTAGTCTTACGCGGATCAATATCTTTTTCACCTAAATGCGAGCTTACGATTTCATTGCGCACTTTGATAGACAAACGTGGAAAGGCGTCGCCATTACCATCGCTCAATTTAATATGGACATCAGCAAAACGTGGATCGGTTTTTAACGCCGACACATATTTAGAAATATTTTCAGTCGTGCCTTCGAAAGTTCCGTTGACTCCTTCTTTAGCAATAATCAAACGCCCCTTGAGTCCAAGACCAACACAAAGCTGACGCTGAGAGTTCATCAGCGCCTGTGGATCTTCGATATCGGTGTATTTATAAAATAAAACTATTTGATACATATCTTTAAAATTACCAAATACTATCCTACCTAAAAAATCGGGTTTTGTATAGGGTAAAACAAAAGCCGCGCACCCTATTCTATCTCCAAAAATTTTAGAAATAAAATAGGTTGGTGCGCGGCTTTCTTTGTCTCCGCACCCCAACCCATACCCCTAAAGGGGCGGTTGAGGTCAAAACGCCGAGACCGCTTGCCGGTAGCGGAATTCCGCCGCCAAAGAACGGTGAAACTCGCCCGTCAGCCGGTGAAACGCTTTGTCTGGAATGGTGTCTGCCACTCCGAGCTCGAGCATCTTCTGCAAAGTCCAGAGACAGTCCCCCATGTGGAGAACGATCCCATTGCAGTAGAAGTCGAGAATGGCCATGGCCGAGCACAAATCCGGCGAAAGTGCGTTTTGGAGCAACGTGCCGCTCATCTTCAGTGCGATAAGCACGTGCCCCTCGACCAGGTGCGCCTCAGCTTTCACCTTGTCCGCGGCGATGGCGTCGCACTTCTGCAGGTTGGCGGCCAAATCAGTCGTCTCAAGCGGCAAATGCCGGCAGATCTCCTGACAAATGCCCATCGCCTCTCGCGTTCCCCACAAACCCTCGCGAATCCCCACATTCACGATGCGCAGACCCTCGGTCGCAGTGCAAAACTGCCAAGTCCGACTGCCACATTGGCCTTCGACTCGAGCAGCCATGACCTTTCCACCGAGAATCGGCTCCAACACAAGTTGCAACATGCCTCTACCTCACAGTTTGACGTTATCCGTGTTCCTTACGGATCACGGTATGAAATACGACCACCCTTTGGTCGCACGTCATATGATGATCGCAAAAGTTTAACTAATGAATATATAACAAATTACCCTTTTTGTCAAGAGGTTTACTAAACAAAAACCACTCTGTTTATTAGACAGAGTGGTTTTTCCACTACAATGTATTATTGTTTCGGAGTAGCTGTGGTAGAAGTAGTCGGAACAGCTGCGCCTTGGTCTGGAGCGGTCTGATCTTGGCCTGGTTGACCGTAATTACCCTGTGGGTAACCACGCATCATTCCGCGGCCTCTTTGACCATTTCCCCACTGACCCTGTTGCATCATCCCGCCGCGACGACCAAATTGGCCTTCTCCGCGTTCAAAACGTCCTCTAAAACCAGCGCAGAAGCCAGCCACAAAGATGGCCAAAACTACCACGATAGCCAAAAACACCTTTAAAAACTTGTGGTTCATCCACTTTTCACAGCAAACGGATTTGCTTTCTTGATTTGTTTCGTGTGCCATATGTATATATTTAATTATTAATGTCTTCTTAATCTTATACATGTATCACCCCAAGTTTATTTCATCATTCCATTTACTAAATTTCTAGTCGCCGTTCCAAATATTCCTGTCCCTTTTTTAAGTTTAAATGGCTTCAGAACAGTTTTAGCATTTGCTTCCTGAAATTTAATTAAAGCTTTTGCTGTTGCCGAACCAAAAGTGTTGGTTTCTTTACCTGCAGAACCAACTCCTTTTTTAGCAATTACAAAGCCATGGCTATTCAAAAATTGTTGCAGCATCTTAACATCATTACCTTTACTACCAGATTTAAGATTACGTTTAAATGTATAACCAGCCGATATTGTCGCTGAATCTTTTTCAGTCGCAGACACTATTGCACCTGGGACATATTTAATTTTTTGTGAAAATACTTTTGAATATATACCCGTAGTAGAATAATATTTCAAATATAATGTATAGACACCAGCGATATTTGGTAACGTAAAGGTTGGATTTACAGCAAGATTAAAAGTCTCCAGACTCTTCACATCGGCAAAATTAGGATCAATAGAAACAATATAACCTTTTACTGTTTTTGGATCAGCGTTTAAATTCAATCTTACCAATCGTTCACCAGTAACATTTGCACCGTCGTTGATATTAAACGAAAGATCAGTTGACGAAATACCATTGGCAGTGATGGCCGAAGGTTTTACTGCCTGCATACCGCCACCTCCACCAGTATTGTTGTGTGGAGCTGGAGAGGCCACAGCAGCATGACCAAACAGAGCAAACGTAGAAAAACTTGGCGCAGTACAAGAAATAATTTTTGAATTAGTATTTACACTGCAACTATCGAGCGCCAACCAACTACCATTGTGATAATGATACATCCACAAAGAACTTTCATCTAAACCACTAATATCGCTGCTGGAATAATTATAAGAAATAGTCACCGGAAGGTCAAAAGAATCGAGAGTGGTTTCTGAATCAACCAGGGCTTTAACATCAAACACTACACTTGCAGCACTTAACCAACTATCACTTGGTTTACCAATACTACCAAGCACAGTGATTGAATCCAAAGCTTTAATTTGGATAACCACTTGTGAAGAAGTAGAAGTAAAATTAGCTGGTGCATTGACTGTAATAGTGTTATCGCTGTCCGTAAGCGAAGCGGTACTGGTCTCCGACGTATTGACCAAATTGGAATTAACCGAGGAAGGTGTAACGCCACCGGAACAACCTAAAGTGTTGAAAGTTCTGTCAGTTGAAGATGAAGTTCTACTAATATTATCTGTCGAAATAACTTCATAATGATAAGTTGCACAACCTATCAAATTATTCAAAGTAACTGAATGCGAAGTGAGACGCGGACTGGTATTGGTTTCATCAGTACTGGAAACAAACGATGAATCAGGAGAATAAACAACACGAGTAGAGGCACCGATATCTGTGTTCCAATCAATAGTGGCAGAGGTTGTAACAGCTGAGGCAGAAATGTTCATTATGGTAGGGCCAGATTGAGCAAAAGCCTCCAATGAAATAAAATCTGTATTCATAGAATGATGCAACGACTGTGGAACATCACGATACACTCCCCAATTTATATAACGTGTATTATAGGTAGACTGATAATCATTGTGATCAGCATCTGTTGGATAATGTTCTAAATTAGTATGATATGGATACTGAGACATTTCGTTAAATGGCAAGAGTGCAATCGTGTCACCCAAAGCTTCAATAAACGGTTTATGATAATCCCAAGTATAATAAACGAAATCACGCTCCGTGCCATCGGCTTGTGCCGGCACTGCATATTTGAGAGACAGCTCGTCTCCTTGTACCATAATTACAAATTTATTATCAACGGTATTTAAAAGTGGTGCAACATCGCCATAGCGAGTAGCGTAACCAGTGAGCGGATTACCATTACCACCAACTTTGGCCAACTGATCATATACCGGCTGCAATTGAGTCATGAAAGGATCACTTGGATTACTCAAAGTCAATCTAGAAACACCACGCTGATGCAAATCGGCGTAGTATGGAGTTTCGGTCGTAACAGTAAATCCGTGATCAGGAGAAGTATCTACCGCCATCCAATCAATATCATAATGACGAATGTTGTTGGTAAGATAAAGACGGATAGTATTATCTTTAATGGTCAGACCAGACAAGTCTATTACTTTAGTGATAATTCCGTAGGTATTCATCAAGTTGCGAGTAGCCTGAGGAGCGCCTGATCTAGTGACTGTGAAAATATTTTTATCAGCCGGAACTTTAGCAAAAGTGCCATCAGATTGTTTATATTGTAAAGTATCACCACTACTAAAACCATTTGACGGCGGACCTTCTTTATCTACTTTCATTACTAATTTCAAATTGGCTGGAGTCGTAGAACTATCCAATAATTTTATTTCGATATAGGCCGGGTTGGCACGCATGGAACTGTGCCAGTAAACATTGTCCAGTGAATTCACTTGACTCAATACGTCTACTCCGTCTTGATCGGTTACTGCCACTGGAGCGGGAGCGTCTTTAGCAATAGAATGCAATTGTCCATTTTGTCTCCAATCCGGATAGACCATTAAACTTGGATCGTGGTCAACTACCTCCAAGGCAGCCTTATCATAATAGTTGGTTTCGTTTAGCTCAGTCGTAGTTTTAAGGTCATAAAAAGTTTCACCATTGACCGTTCTTGGCGCTAATGAATTGTGCGGAATACCAACAAATGATAGCGGATCCGGATAATTTCCGTTTGAATTTGGATCTTTGTAAAATGGCGTACTGGCCCACGTACTTCTATCTAAACCGTTGGACAAGTTGGCTGAGTTCGAAGCATCAACTACAAAATTATATTTAGTTCCATCAAAAGTAAACACAAACGGACAAGAGTTGGATGGTTGAAAATGGAACGAATATTCTGAAGTGGTGGTAGTATCACCGTCTGCCGTAGCTGAACGTATGCGATAATACCAAACTGTACCAGTTTTATCTGACCAACTAAAATTACTAGTGGCATCGTTTGGATTGGTGCCAACATAAATATCATCACCATTTCCAACTGCCACAATTGTTTGTCCGTCGGCTGACATAGAAATTGAATCCCAATTTTTTGCGTTTCCAGGAGTAGCTTGCTGAGTCCATGTATTACCACCGTCAACTGACACCCAAACAAAATTACCATTGCCATTGGAAGCAGCCAAAATTTGGCCATCTCGAGAGGAAGCTACCGAATTCCAACCATAACGAAAACCAGGATTATCCGGATGTTCTGTCCAGGAATAATTTAAACCATCAGATGAAGTAGCTGTCCAAATAGTACCATAATCATCAGATGCAATTAAAGTATTTCCATCATTTGATTGGGCTATTGAATACCATGAATGGGGAATGCCATAATCACGATGAGCAGGAATATCTTGTAAAGTCCAATTTGCACCACCATCATTTGATACATACACTTCATGTTCTCCACCAAAACCATACCAATAGTAACCTTCAACGGCTGCCAAATGATTTCCATCCGGAGTCATTGAAATCTGATTCCAAAGTTTGTTATCAATATCTACATGTTCTGTCCAAGTAAAATTCAAACCATCAGTCGAAGTGGCTGTCCAAATATGACCATTATAAACTGTTGCCACCATACTTGTACCATCAGATGATTCAGAAATAGATGTCCAAGATTTACTAGTATCACCAATATTTGTGCTGGTAGCCCAAGTCGATCCTAAATCACCCGACACATAAATCTCACCACCGTCAACACCGGCCGCCATTTTTGTCCCATCACCAGAAATACTTACGGATTTCCAAGCGTGTCTGCCAAAAGCAGCACGATCCACCCAAGTATTACCGGTATCAACAGAAGTAAAAATATCTCCATTATAAACCGCCGCAATCATCACAGTACCACTAGCGGAAGCCGCCACCGCTTGCCAAGCTCTTGGACCATTATCATACAAAGCGGGAGAAAGATAATGTGAAGTATTCAAACTACTATCAATCAAATGATTAGCATAATTATCCCAAGTACCAGTGGCGTGAGACACTGTATCATAAGCAAGTAAACTAGTGGCTGGAAGAGGAGTAGAACCGTCTGATTCAACCGTGTTCCAACTAATAGGAAGCAAACTATTACTGTCAGTTACACTATTTATTGTAGGCGGACCATATTGATTATCAGCTTTTGCCCAAACCCACACGTTGCCACCATCATCGTGATATTGATTACCAGTGCGATCATTGGTCAAATCACAATCGTCCGAACAATGCTGCGCATCAGTTTCTTCCCAAGTGGAACTAGCAAAATTCCAAATTGAAAGATGAACAAGTTTTTCAATAGGTACATCACCATGACCTACCCAATGAACACGGAAAGTCGAAGTAGTAATACCGGTTAAATCAGGTCTAAATTTAAATACTTGAGAATCATATCCACCATCAGTTTCTGAAAGTGAAGTGGTAAAATAATTATAATCAAGAATAGCCGAGCTGTTATTATTTACCAAAGTTCCAGGAGAACTTGGATTCACGGCTGTGTCATGACTTTCGTATACAACAAAATTATCATCTTTAATAGTGTAAGTAAATGTCTTATTGGCACCGACAGAAAAATCACCAGTCGGATTTGAAAGTGTGATTATTACAGTCTCATCCCCTGCCAAGACAGCGTTGGTAGTAATTGCCAGCGAAATTGAGGTTGTGGTTTGACCGGCTGGAATAGTAACATTTCCGTCAGCAAGCGTGTAATCCGTGCCATTTCCTGTCGCGGTACCTCCAGTAGCAGAATAATGTACAGACACGTCACTACCCTGAGCAGAATCAATACTAACCGGAATTGTTACATTAGAAACAGACTCTGAGCCAGAACCAGTAGAAGCGGTAAACTGCACTTCTTTAATACTGAATGAAGCAAGTCTAACATGCAACAATTCAACATAATTAAAATTTCCACCAATATATAATTTATTATCAACTAACAGAGAAGTATAGACCGTTGAATCCGGATCTGGATTCCAATCAGTCGCCTGATTGGTACTGGCAGATCTACTTAACTCAGCCATATGATTACGAGTTTGTCCACCAATACTTCCAAACTCACCACCAACATACACAGTTGAAGTATTTACTTGCAAAGTATCAACCGGATTATTGGCATTTGGATCCCAATCGGTCGGCACACCTGTAGTACGATCTACTTCTGCGATAAAATTACGAGTTGCTCCACGAATATTATTAAAAATACCACCAATGTAAACAGTTGAACTTTCCACAGCAATCGTATTAACTTGATTCCTATCCCAGTTTGAATTATAATCGGCACTGGCATCCCAAGTAGTTGCCGCCCCATCAGAAGTATTTAATTCAGCCACATAACCGCGTGTTTGACCACCAATATGTCTAAATCTACCACCAGCATACAAACTTGTTCCGGATAAAACCAACGCATCTACAGTACCATCGGCATTTGGATCCCAACTACTAACAACACTTGTTGAAGCATCGATAGCTGCGATATTAGCATGACTAGTAGCTCCGATATTAGTAAAGCTTCCACCGACATAAACTGTTGAGCTATTTGCTTGAATAGCCAAGACTTGATTATTAGCTCCAGGATTCCACGCTGTAGAACTACCGGTTGTGGAATCTAAAGCGGCAATTCGAGCGCGAGTAGCACCACCAATATTATTAAAATACCCACCAGCATAAACAGTATTTCCGTAAACATTTAACGCAACGACACTGCTGTCAGCATTTGGATTCCAATCGGTCACTTGACCAGTAGATGAACTTATAGCCGCGATATAGTTTCGAGTCGAGCCACCAATAGAATCAAATTGACCACCCACAAATAAAGATGAGCCAAAAAGATAAATGGAATGCACATAACTATTAGAATTTGGATCAAATGAGGTTGTATTTCCAGTAGTCGTATCCAATGCAGCAATATTGTTTCGACTAGCACCATTAGCCCCAATAATAGTAAAGGCACCACCGGCATAAAGTGTTCCACCAGACATTGCTAATGAATACACGCTATTGTTAGCGTTGGCAATCCAAGATGTCGAACTTCCAGTATTAATATCCAGTGCGGCAATATAATCTCGACTAGCACTATCTACACCAACTTGTGAGAAATCACCACCAATATACACAGTTGAACTATTGGCCACAATCGCTTCAACATTGTTATTGACGCCAGGATTCCAATCGGTAGAACTACCGGTCGTGGCGTCGATAGCGGCCAAACGAGCACGAGCAGCGCCACCAATATTAGCAAAATTTCCACCGGCATAAACATTGTTTCCAAAAATAGTCAAAGACATAACGGTACTATCAGAACCCGGATTCCAAGCAGTAGAACTACCGGTCGCAGCATCTAAAGCGGCAATACGAGTACGGGCAGAACTGTCAAAATTAAAATTTCCAAAATCACCACCAACATAAACCGTGTTGCTAACAACAGCGATGGCACGAACATCATTATCCGGCGAAGGATTCCAACTAGTAACATTACCGGTAGTACCATCCAAAGCTGCTAAATAATAACGAGTTTGACCACTAATATTTCCAAAATAACCACCAACATATAATACCCCATTTGAATAAGCCAAAGATAAAACAGTGCTATCCGCACCCGATGTATTCCAATTTGGATCAACTGAACCGTCTGAAAGAATATGAGCTAAACGTGATGTGTATACACCATTTATATATAAAAAATCACCACCAATATATGAACCGCCGGCGCCATCCGATACGGTTGCATAAACAGATCCACCTGAAACTGTTGGGAAAGTTCCGGTTGGTTTACCCGAAGTAAGATTTATCGGCGCCCAAGCACCATTATTTGGACCTACATAAGTAAAACTACCGCCGAGATAAAGAGTACCATCTTGTCCGACAGCCGTTGCATATACATCATTATTTGTTCCCCAGGTATTAGGATCGGCCAAAACTTTGCTATATGAAAACTTTACAGCCGCCGAACCAAAATGTTCATAATACTCTATTTTAATAGCATGACTACCAGCAGTTAGCGTAACGGGAGCGGTAAATTCAGCATGATCGTGATCAGACCACTGATCGATAACAACACGATTGTCAACATACACTCGAGCACCATCATCGATCAAAATTTTAAACACATAAGTTCCAGCGGAAAAATCGGCATTTTTAGTCCAACGCGCAGTAAAACAATCACTATTAATTGAACTGGTTGGGGAACCACCGCCCCAATCAAAATTTACCGCACTATCATTACGAGTTACCAAAGCGGTAGAGGTTGGAAAAGCTGGCGACTCACTACATTCAGATGGTAAATTCCAATATTCGCCCAAATAATTTACATCTGCGGTCGCTTGAGCGGATTTGATATGAGCAAAAAAAATCGCTGATGCGGACACAAATAACATCAACGATACCAACGTCAGTCTGGCTGACCACTGTTTCGATTTTATAAGCATAAAAAAATAAAAATGATTTTAGTGATTTTATTATACAAGTATACACTAAAAAACAATGTGAGTCTACTAAAAATAAACTTATCCACATATAATTTATAGCAGACATCACACCATAAATTCACCCAATTTTTGGGGCCCTAAAAGATGCAATTCAGCCATCGCTCTAGTCAGTGCCACATACAAAATATCACGCTGTACCTTTTGAACTTCTTTCACTATTTCAACCGGCAAACCCACCAAATCAAAAAGTTGTTCATTTATACCAACAATACACACCACATCAAACTCCACGCCTTGTGATTCTTGCATACTGAGACAATGCACATTATAATTTTCAGAAAATTCTTTTTTAAACTCAGCGAGATATTCTTTATCTTTCGATAAAATACCAATACTTCCCTGCTTCATCTCCGCTAATATTTTTTTGACCTGTTCAATCTCTTCGCTTTTTGTTTTTAAAATATATTCCAAGACCACCCGACCATCTTTCAAACTATCAGGAATATCTACCGGATACCCAAGCTCACCAATAAATCTCAAAATCTGTTTGGTGTTGCGATAAACTTTTTGCAACTTTACCAAGCGACCTTCTTCCACTTTTTCACCAATACTATCCAATCTGCGAATGGTACCGAGCTGAGTTTGCTGAGCCAAATCACCAACATAAACCACCGATTCCAATCGATCATTCATACTTTTTTTCAGCAAAGAGAGCTGCTCCGGTAAATAATTTTGAAATTCATCAACTACCACCAGATTGTACTGCACCGGAAATTGTTTATTTTTTTTACGATAAGATCCACCAGCCGAAGCTTCGTAATACTCTTTACTCACTGAAAATTTTCCAAATGTTTTAAAATATAAATCTAATAAAATCGTAAGATCAAAACGATCCAGCGTAAAAGTCTTTTTTTGCTCGGCTAAAATTTCCAACTGCTTTGAAGTAAAAATATTTTCGTAAATACTTTTTAATAAAGTCCAAATATTTTTATTGTATTTTAT
>CAIOJG010000121.1 GCA_903858555.1 Candidatus Magasanikiibacteriota bacterium | reverse complement strand
ATAAAATTGGTGGTGGTAATAGTTTGGTGAAACGGGTCGAGGGTTATGATATTTCCAATTTGGGAGCGAGTGACAAAGTGGGGAGTATGGTGGTGTTCGATGAAAGCGGTCCGGTAAAATCTCAGTATCGCAAATTTAAAATAAAAACTGTGGTGGGCCAAAGTGATGTGGATTGCTTGGCCGAAGTTTTGGAGCGTCGTTTAAAACATCTCGAGTGGCCGATGCCGGATATTTTTTTGATTGATGGTGGCTTACCTCAAGTAAATAAGGCTAAAGCGGTGTTGCGAGGTGTGGGCGTAAAAACTCCGATTGTTGGTATTGCCAAAGGATCAGAGCGTAAACGTAATGACTTTTTTGTTTTGGGCGTAGATGATATAATGAAAGAGTGGATAAAGAATAATAAACTTCTATTAATCAAAGTACGCGACGAATCTCATCGGTTTGCAATTACTTTCAATCGTTCCCTGAGACGAATTCGTATTTAAAATATTTTTATGCAAGTAACAACAATCTGTGGCAGTTTGAGAACAAATTCATTCAATCGTAAATTATTAAAACTGGCCACAAAAGTCGCGGAAAATTTAGACGCGCAGGTGGAAGATTTAGATTTAAAGAAAATAAATTTGCCGTTGTATGACCAGGATATCGAAGACGCCGGCATACCGGCCAATGTATTAGATTTTAAAAAAAGAGTAGAGCAGAGTGATGTTTTGATTATCGTTTCGCCAGAATACAACTATTCAATCTCCGGTAATTTGCAAAATGCTATTGATTGGTTGTCGCGTGGTGGAAATTCTTTGAACAATAAAACCGTGGCCATAATGGGTGTGTCCGCTGGTCCATTTGGCACCGTGCGTGGACAAAACCATTTGCGACAAGTTTTATCCGCTTTGAATGTTCAAATTTTAACACAACCACAAATGTTGGTGCGCTTTGCGGCTCAAGCTTTTAATGAAGATGGATCTTTTACTGATCCTAAAAGCCAAGAAGTTTTGGAAAAATTAATTAAAAATACTTTTGAACTACATAACAAATTAAAATAAATATGTTAAAACATCATTATTTTATTGGTGATTTTGATCTGAGTTTAAAAGTAGTTTCTTGCTTGGACACAGAAATTGTTCATCACTTAAGAGACGTATTGAAATTGGAAACTGGTGAAGAAGTGGTAATCTGTGATGGCCAGGGACAAGCGGCTTTGGCCAGAATAGAAAAAATTGAAAGAAACTCAATTAGTTTTTTTGTTAAAGAATTATTGCCTGGTGTATTGAATGATAAAAAAATTACTTTATACGCCGCGCTTTTAAAACGCGACAGCTTTGAATGGTTGTTACAAAAGGCAGTGGAAACAGGTGTGTCGGAAATTGTGCCGATAATTTCCGAGCGAACAGTTAAGATTGGTTTCAATGAAAAACGTTGGCAAAAAATTATTAAAGAAGCGGCGGAGCAAAGTCAGAGTTTGATTTTGCCAAAATTATTGCCAATTCAAAATTTAAAAGAGGCTTTTAAAAATGTGAAGGGCGTGGGTGTATTTTTTGATTCCGTTGGTAAAGATGTTAAAGATATAAAAATAAATGATACCAACATTTCGTTATTTATTGGGCCGGAGGGTGGTTGGTCGGATAAAGAAATCGAACTGGGTAAAGAAACTGGTTTGCGTTTGGTAAATTTAGGGACTTCGATTTTGCGCGCTGAAACCGCCGCGACCGTGGCCGTATATTTGGCGAAAAATATTTTTTAAGGTAAAATATCATTATATGGTAGACATTAAAAAGATAAAATCTGAAAGTGAGATTTTTAGACAAGAAGTACGTCTTAAGACCGCGGACTATATTCTAGCAGCCTTTGGTTTTGTTACTGGTTTGGCTTGGAATGAAGCAGTAAAAGCCTTGATTGAGCAGTTTTATCCCTTGCAGGGTAGTTCGGCTTGGGCCAAGCTAGTCTACGCATTGATTATTACAGCTGTTTTTGTAGTTATCTCCACTTCGTTGATGCGCACCCTCAAAAAACAGGCTTAATTTAGCCATAAAGCAGGGGTAACCCTTGACATTTTTTCGTTTTTTGTATATTATATTGCTGTTTATGTTAGCCAAAAGTAATCGACCAGATTCTTGGTTGGAAGCCTTAAAAATCATCGGGCATTGTCCAATTTGTAACGATCGCTATGATTCAGCAAACGCTCAGTTGTTTGCTCAGCGTGAGTCCGCAAATTTGGTGCATATTACTTGCAAAAAGTGTGCGAGTAATTTTATTGCGATGATTGTAAACATGAACAATGGCTTAAGTTCAGTCGGAATGGTGACCGATCTAAACTTTGATGACGCCAAAAAGATTTACAAAACTTCACCCATTACCGTTGATGAAATAATAAGCGGTCATGAATTTTTAAAAAATAATTATTAATTTAAATAAGTAAATAAAGTTGATATGTCCTATTTGTTGCAAGCGGTGACCCGCACTATCAAAGGAGAACAATCTCGAGCACAAGGTAAATTGCCAGCGGTTGCTTACGGCGCCGGTAGTGATGTTATTTCTTTGGATTTGGTTAACTCCGATTTTTTGAAACTCTACAAACAAGCTGGTGATTCCAGTTTGATTGATTTGGAAATCGATGGAAAAAATGTTGGAAAAGTATTGGTACACGATATTCAATATAATCCAGTAAAAGACACTCCTATCCACGTCGACTTGCGCCGTATTGATATGAACAAGACTATGCAGGCTCCAGTTGTTTTGAAGTTTGTGGGCGAAGCTCCGGCCGTAAAAGAACTTGGTGGTACTTTGGTACACAATGTATCTCAGGTGACTATCGAATGTTTACCAAAAGATTTGGTATCTTTGCTCGAAGTGAATTTGTCTGGTTTGAAAACTTACGACGATGCTATCAAAGTTAAAGATTTGGTTTTGGGTGCAGGCCTCACAGTGATTGCTCCAGCCGGTGATGTGCTCGTAGCTAAAGTAACTCCAGCCATGACTGAAGAACAAATGAAAGCTTTGGAAGAAGCCGGTAAGAGTGCTGACGTTGCTAAGGTGGAAGTGGTTGGTCAAAAAGAAAAAGACGAAGCCGCTGCCGCAGCTGCTGCCGAAAAGAAATAAGATTCTTAAAAAGACTCACCTTTCAAATGGTGGGTCTTTTATGTTATAATGGGTATATATGAAAAATCGTGGATTTAAATTTTTTCTAACAACTTTGTTTATTTCAGCTTTGGCGATTGTCGGGGCTTATTATTTTATTTTTTCAAAAAATAATGTGGCGTGGAAAGAAAACACCAATCCGGCTGTCACCACCTCCACTGCTTCCGCTTCATCTAGTATTTTATTTAGTGCTTTAGATGGATTGCCGGTTAGCAGTGCCGATGAAGTAAGTCCACAGGTGGTAGGCGTGATGATTGATAATCATCCAGACGCCAGGCCGCAGAGCGGAATAACAGCGGCCAAGATTGTGTATGAAGCGCCGGCCGAAGGTGGTATCACTCGATATTTTGCTTTGTTTGATAGCTCGCAAGATGTGGCCAAGGTCGGCCCGGTACGTAGCGCTCGACCGTACTTTATAGATTGGCTGGAAGAATATTCTGGAATGTATATGCATTGCGGTGGTTCTCCGGATGGTTTGGCTAAAATTCAAGCCGACCAAGTTTTTGATATGGATGAGATGAAAAATGGTCAATATTTTTGGCGTGATGACAGTCGAATCGCTCCCCATAATCTTTATACCAAAAGTGATTTTTGGAATAAAGCTTTGGCTAAAAATACAAACAAGCAAAATAAATTTTCGACCGGTTGGAAGTTTGGTGATAAATCAAATAGTTTAAATTCAGTAGTGAGTAGTGTGGAGATAGATTATTTGCAGGATTATGTGGTAAATTGGAAGTATGATGTGACTAATAAAAATTATAACAGATTTATAAATGATCAGCAGATGACTTCTGATGGCGTCGCTGTAAATGCGGACAATGTAATAGTTCAATATGTAAAGTCTAAAGCGGTCGATGATTACGGTCGACTGGATATTACCACTGCGGGCAATGGTAGTATGCGCATAATGCGTGATGGAATTTCTTATTTGGGAAATTGGAGAAAAGAAAATGGTCGTACGAGATTCTATGATTCCAATGGACAAGAATTGAACCTAAAACCAGGCACGACCTGGATACAAATAATACCTGATAATATTAAGATAAAAATAACCACTTGATTTAAGTGGTTATTTTTAAAACTCTCGAAAGGCCGGCTAGGTCTTTTTTAATTTCTAAGGTTGTTTGGGGTAAATATTCGTTGGCAATTTTTTGGATAGACATTTCTTGACTGGGATCTATTTCAAAAAGGATTAGTAAATTTTTATTATTAATTTTATTTTTAATTTGATCAAGTGTTTTTCTGTAAAGCGCCAGGCCATTTTCGGCGGCTACCAAAGCAACTTTTGGTTCTTTTTGTATGCTCGGTTCGTCTTCTAGTTGTTCTTGTGTGAGGTAGGGCAGATTAGCTGTAATAATTATTTTAGTGTATGTTGCTAAATCAGCCGGAAATATTTTCTCGAGTAGATCGCTACATATTAATCTGATTTTAACGTTGTGTTTCTGAATATTTTTTGTGGCTAATTTTAAAGCTTTCTTAGAAATATCCAGAGCGATAATGTCTAATGGAGACGGTGAATTTTTGGCAATCGCAATCGGAATGCAGCCGCTGCCAGTGCCGATATCAATTAATAAATTTTTATCAGTGGATTTTTTTAAAATACCTAAAACTTCTTCTACAATCATTTCAGTCTCTGGTCTCGGAATTAAAACGTTTTTATTGACAAAAAAATCAAGACCAAAAAATTCTTTATGGTGGGTGATGGCGGCGATTGAATAGCCATGTTTATATTGCCAAAGATAATAAAAAAATCGTCCGATTTCTAGTGAGCCTAGAGAATATTCAGGATGAGAAATTACAAATATTTTTTCTTTATGAATGGCGTTAGCCAAAAGTAGCTCGATGTCCGGATTATTTTTTAGAAGTTGTTGTATTTTCATACCAATATAATTTGTTGGAAAGATTATCTAAATTCCAAGTTTCAAATTGTTTGAAACCCATACTCTCTAGTCTGCCCGTCAGATCAATCCCACCCATAGTCAAGCTCGACTGAATAATGAATAAGTCGGTATAGTTACCAGGAAGATTTTCTTTTTTTAACCAATCATCAATCTCCTGTGAAGAGTGTGGATAGTACAAATAATTTTCTAATATAATTCTTTTGTTTATTTGATCTTGATTTTCATCAGTAATTCTAAAAGCTTTTATGCCAATATCTTCACCGACATATTGTTTTATCCTAAGGAGGTCATAAAAATCTGTCAGTACCAGCAGGCGTTTGTTATTTTTGGTGTTAGTGCTGTCGATATATTGAGACATTTCAGACCAATGTGAAATGGGTTCGTCGTTAAGATAATAATACAAAGCCGGAAGACAAAGGGCGATTGTAAATGCGGTTAGTAGATATTTATTAACTTTAAGTTCGGAAATGTTTATGGCAAGAATAGCAGAAAAAGCCGGTAAACAGATTATATAAAATTTAATATTTTCTATCCCCGTTAAGATTGTAAAAAACATTGTTAACGCCCAAAATATAATTAGAAAATAAAATTTATTTAATTTTTCAAGCTCGTGATTTTTCAAATAATTTTTAATAATCAAAAATGAACCAAGCACCATCAAGAACAACACGATTAAAGAACTTGTCGGTCTAGAAAACAATCCCAACATGTCAAATAGCGATGCAAATACGCCGATATTTTTTTGTCCGGTATTTAAAAACCACGCAGAACCCCAATTTTTAACACTGTGTTTAAGAATAAAAGATGTTGTGTACCAAATGGTAGCCACTATGCCAAGTGGTAAATGTTTTTTAATATATTGTTTTAAAATTTTTATGTTAGAATTGGCCAAGTAGGTCAATTGGGAGATTATTAGAATAGCAAAAGTTAGTTGAGTCATTATGCCCAAGAAATTTATTAGTGGCAACCACGGGCTGTCTTTTTTTGTTTGATTGATAAAGACATCATAAAAAATAATTATTGAGATGATGCTCAATAAAGTTAATAGTGAATATCCGCGGGCCAATGCCGACGAGGCTATTTGGAGCACGTTGAGTCCAAGGAGAGTCGCGCCTAAAACAGCGGCTTTTTCTGAAAAATTTTTCTTTAAAAATTTATAAAAAAATAACACGGATAAGGTGCCAAATATAATGCTGGGCAAGCGCGCAAAAAAATGGTTAATTGGAAAAAACCAAAACCAAATTTTTAATACTATCATGTGCGCCGGACCATTTGTTTCCATTAACCAATAACGCCAGCTATCGCCCCAACTTTTTTGACTAAAAGTGACGCTAAAAAATTCATCCCAACAAAAATCACCAACTTTTAATGTTTTAATTACTCGAATTGCAAAAGCGGCAAGTAATATAATCCCTAGGCAAATTTTTTCTTTCTTAGACATTGGAAAGTTCTCTATAGTCGGCTTCACGTAAGGCTAAAATTATTGGTTCAATTTCGCCGTCCAAGATATTGCCAATGTTGTTCCAGTTTTGGTGGATGCGGTGATCGGTGATACGGTCTTGAGGAAAGTTGTAAGTACGAATTTTTTCACTGCGGTCGCCGTTACCGATTTGGCTTTTGCGTTTATCGGACATTTCTTTTTCGCGTTTTTCTTTTTCCAGTTCATATAAACGAGAACGCAACACATTCATCGCTTTGTCTTTGTTGGCGGTCTGCGAACGTTCATCCTGACACTGCACAATTGTGCCGGTCGGGACGTGGACGATACGCACAGCAGAGTAGGTAGTGTTCACACTTTGGCCACCATTACCACCCGCACAAAAAGTATCAATACGTAAATCTTTGGCTTCGATTTTAAATTCCACTTCATCAATCTCCGGCATCACCGCGACCGTCACGGTCGAGGTATGAATACGTCCGGCTTTTTCAGTGTCCGGTACGCGCTGCACACGGTGCACACCCATTTCATATTTTAAATCTTTGTAAACATTGTGTCCGGCAATAGAAAAAATAACTTCTTTGTAGCCGCCAATCCCAATTCGGTTCACATCAATGATATCTACCTTCCAACGTTTTTTCTCAGCATAGCGAGAATAGCAACGGAAAAGTTCGGCCGCAAATAAAGCGGATTCATCACCACCTACACCCGCACGGATTTCCACGATGACATTCTTTTTGTCCATGGGATCGGTCGGGCGAGTCATTTCATCCAATTCTTTTTCGATAGCGGCCACCGTTTCTTTGCCTTCGGAAATTTCAGTTTCCATCATAGACTTCATTTCACTGTCGGTTTCGGTCTTGAGCATCTCAATCGCCGAGGTCAAATTATTTTCCGCTTTTTCTAGCGCGGTAATTTTTACAAATACTTCAGACAACTCATTGTACTCCTGAGAAACCTTTTTAAGTTTATTGGAATCATTAAGAATGGTCGGATTTTGTAAATCCAACTCCAGTTGCAAGTATTTATTTTTTAGTTCTAAATATTTATTAATCATAAATTTGTCCGTTATCATTCTAACAAAAAACAGACCAAAACAAAAGGGCGTTTATGGTCTGTTCTTAAAATAGCTAAGCTTTGGCTGCTTTCTTGGCGGTCTTTTTAGCAGCGCGGTCGGCTTGTTTGGCTTTTGTGATTTTGCGAGCAGCCGTAGCAGTCGCGATCTTGGCAGCCTTTTCTTCAAATTTCTCTACGCGGCGAGCAGTGTCTACGAATTTCTGTTTACCGGTGTAGAAAGGGTGACATTTGTTGCACAACTCTACGCGGATTTCTTTCATAGTAGAACCAGTGGTAAAAGTATTGCCACAAGCGCAGGTTACGACACAGTCGTTGTTATATTCTGGGTGAATTTTTGCTTTCATATATAGAAATTAGTGTAATGGGACAATTATAGCAGATTGTGGGGAAAAGTCAAGAGATGGTGGGGTAGGAGTTGACAAAGGCTGAAAAAGGCGTTATACTGCTAAGTTCGTTCTTTGGTACAATGTAAAAGTTAATAAGAAGAGGTTTTTGCGACCAAAATGGTAATAAAAACTTCCTCTTATGGTAAGAGGGGTGCGCTCGCTAGTAGCGGGCGTAGGTTTCTAGAGAAAAAAGGCTATGAATAGTAGCCAAAGGAGATTGCCATGAATAGTGGCGATGTACAGAAGAATCTGTTCGCGGTTTGGGCGTCCATCTGCGAACTGCTGGGTACTGGAAAGCGTAAGCTCGAGGACGTGCTGCGTTGGCTCCAGGTCATCGTGTCGCGGGAGGACTTCGTGTCTATCCTCGATACTCCACGGTCGGCTTCGGTCGACACT
>CAIOJG010000120.1 GCA_903858555.1 Candidatus Magasanikiibacteriota bacterium | reverse complement strand
GAGTGATAAACTATGGCAAGTAAACCAATAATTTAAAATGAAGAAGCGACCGGCACTAGCGGTCGCTGTCCCCCATAACTCTCCACAACCACCGGAGAGTTTTTTATTGGATCTCATTGTCGTGCCAAAGAGCTGTCGACGATGTGCTGATTACTACGCCGGCATGAAGTTGCTGTTGACAGGGACGCCTTGGACCATCGCAGCCGGAATCTGATCCGCCTCAAAATACCGACGCGTCTCGCCGCTGCAATCACTGCAGATGAGCAAGACTTCAGCACGGCCATCAGGTGTGGGCCGAATCAGGCAAACGTGGTGTGACCGAATACCGCGGCAATTGCCTTGGCAACCAATCACCAGCACCGGGTCAATTTTCCCGAGCCAATGATCGGCGTCCACCACAACCACCGGATGTAGAGCATCACAGATCATGCAACTCATGACCGCGGCGATTTTGCCCGAACCAAAAAGGCGTTCACCACGCACCCTACGATGTTGAGTCCAATTCTTGCAACCAGCACAATTCATGGTCTGATACATGTTCCCTCACTTCTGTCCGAGATGGACAAACTATAGTATAAAATAGATGAAAGGCTCTTTTTTGTCAACAAAAAAATCCCCCGAAATTAATCGAGGGATTTTTCTTTTGAAAAGTATTATTTCAAAGTAACTTTACCACCAGCTTCTTCGATCTTCTTCTTCATGGCTTCGGCTTCATCTTTCTTCAAGCCTTCTTTTACCATTTTAGGAGCAGCGTCTACCAAAGCTTTAGCATCAGCGAGACCCAAACCTGTGATATCTTTCACAGCTTTGATTACGTTGATTTTGTTGGCACCAGCGTCTGTCAATTCAACAGCGAATTCTGTTTTTTCTTCAGCAGCAGCACCGGCAGCAGCTGGAGCAGCAGCCATCATCATAGCTGGAGCAGCAGCGGATACGCCAAATTTTTCTTCCAATACTTTGACCAATTCGGCCAAGTCCAATACGGACATTTTTTCTACTTGTTCCACCAAAGCTTTGAACTTTTCAGGAACCATGATTTCTTCTGACATAAGTTTTATGGTTAATTAAGCTTTCGCTTCTTTAATATTATTTAAAACATTTACTAAGTTGCGTAAATTTCCAGCCAATACATTGACGAATCCAGAAACTGGAGCGTTCAAAGTACCTACCAACTGGCCAAGCAATTGATGCTTGGTTGGTAAAGAGGCCAAATGCTTTACACTTTTTGCGTCGATGAAACTGCCTTCGAGCACACCACCGTAAATAGATACGGATTCATGAGTCTTAGCAAAATCACTGACGATTTTGGCGGCCGAGATTTCATCTTGACCGGACAAAGTTACGACACCACCAACGAATGTTTTTGGATCAGCGGATACTCCGAGATCTTCGAACACTCTTTTTACCAAAGTTTTCTTGGCTACCTGTACGACGACTTGTTGTTCGCGAGCGGTTTTACGCAACGCTTCGAAGTCGGTTACTTTCAAGCCTTGAAAGTTGGCAAAGACGGCGCCTTTGCTGTTTTTCAAACCATCGGTCAAAGACTCAATAGTCTGAACTTTTTGTTGTTTTGATTTTGGCATAGTAACAAAAAATCTGTGTTTCCACAGACGAATAAAACAGTACAAATCGACTCTTGCTAATTTTGTTAGCACTTTGTACCTCGGCAGGAAATTAAGGCTCGCGCCTCCTGCTGTCTATGGTGCGGATATATTACCTTAGCGCTATGGTTTTGTCAAGAGTAAAAACTGCCTATTTTTTTACGATAAATTTGGCTAATTTTAGCTAAATAAAATATTTTTGCACACTCAGGCCTTGACACCCCCCCCAGTTTGATATACTGGGCTGTTCGTTCTTTTAAAACAAACTAACCAGCTAACTAATTGCTATTAAAATAATATGGCGAGTGATTAGCTGGTTAGTTCATAAACGCGGGAATGTCTTCCGTATAAAATGAGCAAAACGAGCACTTTGAGGAACATGCAATGCAATTCTGGAAAGCGCTTTTGGCGCTTATCGTCTATGGTCTGGTCGCCTGGGGGCTTAGCTCCGTGGCAAACTTTCTCCTCAACACCCCGTCGGACATCGCCTTCATTGGCGGCGTAATCCTCTGGATTGCGACGGCTTTCAGCCTGGTCTGGTTCCTACCCAAGTTCATCAAGCTCTGCCGCGGCGCCATCGAAGCGTACAAGCAGAACATGAAGAGCAACGGCCTGCTGACGCTGATGATCTTCGCGACCGCAATCGGCGCGATGACCAGCAGCGGCTGCACCCGCATCGGCCCCGGACACGTCGGCATCGTCGTCGACATGGCCGGAAGCCAGAAGGGCGTCCACGACTACCCAGTGCAGACTGGTTGGGTTTTCTACAATCCAATTGGCACTTCGGTGTACGAGTATCCCACGTACATGCAGACGGCCATTTGGACCAAGAGTCCGACCGAAGGCAAGGGCAGCGAGGACGGCAAAGGCAGCAATGACGAGATCATCTTCAACAGCAAGGAGGGCAGCGTCATCACCGCCGACATCAACTTGTCGTACCAGATCGACGCCGACAAGGTGCCGGCCTTCTACGTCAAGTTCCGCAACGACGACCTCTCCACGTTCACGCACGGCTACCTGCACAATTTGGCGCGCGACGAGTTTGTGGAGGCGGCTTCCACTTACACCGTCGAAGAAATCTACGGCGTCAAGAAGGAAGAATTCGTCAACAAGGTCAAGGACAACGTCAACAAGAAGGTCGCGCTCATCGGCGTCAAAGTCGACCAGTTCGGTTTCGTCGGCGCTCTGCGTCTGCCGCAACCGATCATCGACTCGATCGTCGCCAAGACGTCGGCCATCCAGAAAGCGATCCAGATCGAGAACGAGCTGCGCCAGACCGAAGGCGAAGCGAAGAAAAACGTCGCCAAAGCGGAAGGCGACGCGAAGTCCAAGATCGCTCAGGCCGAGGGTGACGCCAAGGCAAAGATCGCGCAAGCAGAAGGTGAGGCGAAAGCCAACGAGTTGATCGCCAAGTCGATCACCCCGGACATCATCCACTGGCGTGAGCTCGAACTGCAGTCGCTGGCCATCCAGAAATGGAATGGCATACGCCCTACGGTCGAGAGCGGCAACAGCGGCCTTCTGCTGCAGTTGCCGACGCCGGCCAAGTAAGGTCGGTGAAGCCGCACTCCCCATCAAAAGGGACGGGGTGCGGTTGGTACTTAATTGGACTGGTCGCATCTCGCATGCTGTGTGTTAATTACACAATATGCGAGACCAGTTCAAAAAAAATTTTAAAACACACCAATTTAATTTGGTGTGTTTTTGTTTGACAGATTAAATCGCTTGTGATATTTTTTAAATTCGCTCTTTCCCCCACCCAACCACCAACGGAGGTATTCCGATGCGCAACTACGCCTTAGTGATTCTTATCATTTTCGGTGGGTGCGTTTCACAAACACCTCCCGAACCACTGACCTGCTCGTTCCAACCGTTCGAGCCCAAAGAGTGCTTTGACTTGAAGATTGGTGATCGTCTCGATTGCGACAGCAAGCAGCTGTTCGTCACGGACGTGTACTACCGAAACTTCGGCAACACGAACACAAATCAGACTATTGTGTTGGACAGCACTCTCGAAGTCGCCTGCACGCGTGACCAGGTGGAGTTCTCTGGAACTGAAATCTCCTGGGGAAAATACGCCTGCCAAGTCGAACGCTGCCGTTAAACGCACATTCCTTTTACGAGGGCATCGATGGTGGTGTAGCTTCTGGCCACTCGATCGCTATCTTTATAAATTTTTTGTAAAAATAGCGAACGTGGTCAGATAAACAAAATAAAATATCCTCCGTTTATTCGGGGGATATTTTTTATTTATTTTATAATTGTACCAACAATTTTTTCTTCTCCTTTCAAAACTTTGCCCAAATCTTTTAAATTATTCCCATTCATCACCACCACCTTTAATTTATTTTTTTCAGCTTCGCGACTGGCAATCGGATCAAATGGTGCATTGGCTCCCGGTACCCATTTATTGCCAACAATTTTTCTAAAATCTTTCCAGCTAATATTTTCTATTTTTTTAGCATCCGCAAATTTATTTGGATCTTTATCAAAAACGTATTCGATGTTGGATAAATTTACGACTGTCTTGGCGCCATATCTCTTTGCCAATACCACCGCATCATAATCCGTAGAATGCCCCGGCTTCCAACCGCCGGAAAATAAAATTTTAGTATTCCATTTAAAATTATCTTTTTCACTTTTTATAATTTCTTTATAGGCCAACTTACCAAAAAGCAGGCGCATAAAATTCGCATTGAGATGAGTGGCTTGTATGCCAATCCAATCTAAATCCAAATCAGTATTTACACCCACCGCTTTAGCCGCATCCTGGTATTCACGACACACTCGCCCACCCCCACACACTATCACGAAACGATAGCCGTCTTTCACCTGACTCAAGATAAAAGCTCTAAATTGTTTTAAAAAAACTGCGTTCAACCCTTCTTTTCCGTTTATCATTGATCCACCCAGCGACAACACCGCAACTTTATCTTTCATAATTAATATTTAATTCCTAATTTAAAAAATTACATCTTATTCACCATTTTCACTTCGCGTTTTTGTAAACTCAACAAAATAAGAAAACCAACTACCGCCATAAAACCCACCAGAGTAAAGGCCGATTTAAAACCAGCATATTCAGCCATCGCCGCCCCGACACTGGCAGTTGCAGCCGTACCAATACCAGAAGTCGTAGAATACAAACTCCATTCAAAACTTTCTCTTTTTTTATCCAAATGAATACTCCACAAACCAAGCCAGGTTGGATAAGCCAACGCCGCTCCCAAGCCCAATAAAATCTGAGCAATATAAATATACCAAATACTTGTGCAATAAATATATAAAAACGGCACCACAGTCATAATGCCCGTACCAATCAACAATAGTTTAACTTTATTATCGTGGCTGTCAACATATTTAGCAAATGGCAACTGCACAACAGATTTCGTAACTAGATATAATGTACTGGCTATACCGG
>CAIOJG010000119.1 GCA_903858555.1 Candidatus Magasanikiibacteriota bacterium | reverse complement strand
TATCATTTATGGTACTATTTCTACAGATTAAAAAAATATTATATAAAATAATAAATTGGCTGATAGCCTTAACCGTACTGGGAACACTGGCTTATTTTTTTCGTAACCAATTATTGGATTTCAAAAACCGCTTTTATCAACAATATTTCCCCTGCCAAACTCCAATCACTTACAGTTTAGGCCGGTTTGACCAACATTTTGGTTTAAGTCAGCAGAAATTCTTGGCTGTGATTGCCGAAGCTGAACAAATCTGGGAAAAACCAACGGGAATAAATTTATTTGAGTATTCACCAAATGGTACTTTAAAAATTAACTTGATTTATGATTATCGCCAAGATGCCACTTTGAAATTACGCCAACTTGGTATTGTGGTTAAAGATGACCAAGCCACCTACGACAAGCTTCAGGCCAACTATACAGCTTTAGAAAGTACCATTTTGACTGATAAATCCGCTCTGGAAAACCAAAATTCTGAGATTAATCAACTTTCTGCAACTTATAAATCAGAAGTAGATAAAATAAACCTTCGAGGTGGTGCCACACCAGACGAAGCCGACCGACTCAATGCGCAAAAAAATACCATCAACCAATTAATAGCCGAGTTTAATACCGCCCAAAATAATTTTAATAATAAAGTTGACGAAATAAATGCTTTAGCCGATACCTTAAATCGCCTCGCTAAAACTCTAAACTTAACAGCCAAAAACTATAATACTATTGGCACTAGTCGAGGCGGTGAATTTGAAGAAGGTGAATATGTCAGTTCCTCGACCGGACAAGAGATTAATATTTATCAATATGATGATACCCGCAAACTAATGCGCGTGCTCGCTCACGAGCTTGGCCACGCTCTTGGATTGGAACACGTCTCTAGCACCAATGCCATAATGTATTATCTCAATAACGGCATTAACGAACAATTAGCTCCAGCAGATATTTTAGAAATCAAACAACATTGCGGCCTAAAATAACCACTCCATCAACAAGACGATTGCCAACTTGAAAAAACAAACTATCCATGCTAGAATAAGGTCATATGAAAACTATTAAAAAATTATTTTTTGTCATGTCCGTCATCGCTCTATGTGCTTCAATGACACTAAGCGCGCAGGCTGCCAAAAAAATACCGACCAAAAAGACCTCTAAAAAACCGGTCCCACACGTAATTACAAAGATGGTCAAACCAGCTGTAGTAAAACCAAAGATTGTAAAAAAAGTGACACCGGTAATTAAAAAACAGCCTGCCCCAGTAACAAAAAAACCGGTAATCACACCACCACAAATCACACCGACCACAACCGCAACTACTACCAATGTCACTTCTTCATACCCTTGGCACAATGACATTTTGGCCACTCAATTTTACATCGGTGAAACCGGATTAAGCGGTACTACTGCTTGGGACTGTCATGCTGTTTCTCATTATGGTGGCATTGATTCTCCTTTTGGACGCAATGGTTTTTTGCCTTCTTTTATCCCAAAAGAGAATCCATTTTATCTAGCCCTACCTTACACCGACATCGGCCAAGACGGCTCTCATAAAAAAGATATCCCTTGGTATGATGCTAAACTCGACACCGGTGACGGATATTCTTTCTTGAAAAATCGCTGGGTAGAGGTAACGCGTAACGACAAAATTTGTTATGGTCAATACGAAGATTCTCTTACCCCAGATATTTTAGATTCTACCGGTCAAAGAATTGGCTACGGAAAACCAAATTACTTTGATTATGTATTTGGCTCGGCCCCAACTACTCATCCCGGCATCGATATTTCTCCCGCGCTTAGCGACTGTCTAGGAATGAGAGATCCAAGTGATACCCAATTTGGTCACACCGACGCTCCGGTATCTTGGACATTTGTAAAAGATAGCGAAGTACCAAGTGGAGCCTGGAAAAATATTATTACCGCTACTCCGGTCAGCTGGGATAACTGCCAATAAAAATAAAAAATCCGCTTTAACCAGCGGATTTTTATTTATTTTTTATTTTTCAACATTTACCATCGCCCTTGGTACACCATCACATAAAATACTATGCTGACCTATTGCTTGGGTGGTAACAACAATATATCCGTAAGACTTTACAAAATATTTCTGATTAGAGAAGCTAAAAATATGCTCTTTATCTTCACGATTATCAATGAGAAAACTAAGGCCTTTTTTTATAACAAATGAATTTGGGGAAACTTGTGAACAATTATTGGAGAATTGCAATCGATAGCCCTCATATTTTTTAACCAAAGCCGCATAACTTAAAACCTTGTTACCAACAGAGCCGGAGACTGCTGGCGTGCTTGATGGTGTTGAAGTGGCAGCTTCATTACTAACGACTGTGCTGGTTGTAGTTAAACCAGACTGTTTTTTAGTGGAATTATTTTTTGAAAACCAAATTGATAGAATAACTACTAAAACTATGACTACAATTAATAAAATTACTTTAGTATTTTTTGTCATATAATATTTATAAATTAATATTTTGGCGGCTGTGATACCCATGCCATCTCCAGTGCTTTTAGCAAAACCTCGCTTGGCTGCGCGCCCACGACATTTATACCAAAACCAAAAGAAAAAAATGGCACTCCAGTAATGCCTAAGCGACCGGCCTCGGTTTCGTCCGCACGAACCTCAGCGCCATACGCATTACCAGCCAACATATCCTCCGCTTCTTTTTTCTCTAAACCAACTGACGCCGCTAACTCCACCAAATCTTCGGCCCTATTTATATACTTACCTTCCACAAAATACGCAGCATGTAAACGTTCTATCATATCACTAGCCAAATTGTATTTTGCAGCCAGATGTACCAAACGATGCGCATTAAACGAATTGGCTGGATGAGCATGCTCCATATCATAATGCAGACCAACCTGGGAGGCGTATTCATTTACTTGCCGATTCATCTCTTGAGCGTCTTGCTTGCTTATCCCTTTATGTTTGGCCAAGTAATCATTCAAGTTTCCAACGCTTTCAGACTGAGCGTCTGGATTTAACTCAAAACTTCGATATTCTATTTGCACCTGATTGGCATGCTCAAAATTAGCCAGAGCTTTATCCAGCTGTCGTTTACCAATATAACAAAATGGACAAACAATATCGGAATAGACAGTAACTAACATAAGAAAATTATTGCATCATTGCTAATACAACTTGACGTGTGGCTGGCCCAAAAACTCCATTACCTCTAGTAAGTTTAGACGGAACCAAAATTTTATCCGCGTAAGCTTCTTGAAATTTAATGATCGCGGCTGCGGTAGATCTACCATAAGTGGTCGTCTCATGTCCTATACTTCCGGCACCAGTCTTGCTAATAATAAAACCATGACTATTCAAAAATTGTTGTAGCGCTTTAACGTCTGCGCCTTTACTCCCAAGTTTGAGATTACGCTTGAAAATAATTATTTCAGAGGTTGATACACTATTTTGGGCTGTAATTTTAGCTGGAGCAAAACCGCCAAGATACGTAATACTTTGTTGAAGTAATGAAGAGTAAATACCAGTAACTGAATAATATTTTAGATAAATATTATATGTACCAAAAGTATTTGGAAGTGAAAAAGTTGCTAACGTAGTGTTACCACCATACGAAGTAATACTCGCTTGTGCAAAAGTCGGATCAAGCGAAATCACATAACCTCGCACCGTTTGAGGGTTTGCATTAAGAGTTAATTTAATTTCAGGATTAGTCGTGGTTTTTGAACCATCATTAATGGTAAACGAGAGTGCTGAATTATTCAATCCCAGAGCGGTCGGAGCAACCGGGATAACCACTACTCCACCTCCGCCGTTAATAGTAGCACTAACAGCAGCCGATGGAGAACCAACACCAAGAGAATTAATGGCCGATACACGATAATTATAAACAGTAGACCGTGTCAGACCACTATCAACATACGAAGTTGTGAGTGAACCAGTATTGGCCACAACTGTGCTAAATCCGCCACCAACAGGTGATTCACGTTCAATCTTATAACCGATAATACCGGCACCACCATTATCACTAGGTATATTCCAAGAAAGCGAAATCGCTGTCGATGATTGAGGTGCTACTGAAAGACCGGTCACCTGACCTGGAACAGTCGGTAAAAATGCCATTACCGTAATACTATAAGCACCACCAGTGGTATCTGAATAGGCCACATAAGGCGTACCGTCTGGACTAAAAGCCAACGATATTGGATTAATGGCAGCGGCAGAAAATTCCTGATCACCAACCGCAACCCAATCGGATCCATTATATTTCATAACAGTGGCCTTGTTGCCATTTTGTTCAAAAGCCATATATATAACACCACTCGGGCTGAAAGCCAAGGAGGTGTCACCGCTTGAAACCACATTGATTGTACTACCAACCTGTACCCAGCTCGTACCATTGAAGGTAAACATCTTAGGATGGTAATCGCTTATGTCGGCAGCGGATACATAAAGCGTGTCACTCGGACTAATAGCCATAGAAAGACTGGCTGCCAGATTCATAGCGGCAATAGGAACGCCAACTAAATTCCAACCGGCACCATCAAATGTAATGATTGTCGGCTGACCAGTACCAATATCTGAAAAGGCCACAAAGGGAGTGCCGGTGGAACTAAAAGCAAAGACAGGCACAGCCCCTCGTGCAGAAATGTAGGGACTGCCAACCGGTACCCAGCTCGAACCATTAAATTTTGTAATAGTAATAGCATTACTGCTGCTTACATCACTATAAGCCACATAAGGAACATCGCTCGGACTAAAAGCGATTTTTGTAAATGCAGCTGTACTTGATGAAAAATCGGCGCTGCCAACAGTAACCCAACTTGAACCATCGTATTTCATTACGGTAGCGCGGCTACTGCTGGCGGCATCAGTAAAGGCCACATAAGGTGTACCACTTGCATTGATGGCCAGAGAAACATCACCGGCTTGATCAGGTGAAAAATCAGCGTTACCAACTGTGATCCAACTTGAACCATCGTATTTCATTACGGTAGCCTTGTTGCCATTACTAGCATCCTTATACGCCACATATGGTGTGCCGGAAGAACTAAAGACAATCGGCGTAGTAGCGATTGTACTCGACGAAAATTGAGCAGCGCCCACCACTTGCCAACTACCACCGGCCGCTTTGGCAAAATTAAAAACAGAAAAAATACCGACTAGCGCCACAGTAGCCACCAATGTTAGTTTTATAAAAAAATTCATAGATTGAAAACAAATAAAAAATAGTATCTGAAATTTAATTATACCATATTGTTGAATTATTGTGTTAACTAAATTAATAAATAATTTATACATTTACTAAAAAACATGCTATAATTATAGTAATTGCCAATAAACAAATTATTCAGGGCAATAAAACTTTATGTTGGAAAGTGCCACCAATACGATAAATCTGACAGACATCGGGCGTGGAGCGCCCCCAAATTCGGTATTGGCAATGATGATTTTGAGTTTTTGGCTGATGTATCTTATTTTTGCGCTGATGATTGAAATCCCAGCGTTTTTTATTTTAGGCTTTAGAAAAATAAAAATGTTGGTTTGGTCTACCCTGATTAGTTCTATCTGCATTTTCGCCTACCAATGGGCCAGCTATGCAATAAACGGCCAGCTAAACGAAGGTGTTGGATTTATATTAGCTCAAATTGTTGTCACTATCATTGAAACAATGACATTGGCAATTATTTTAAAAAAGGATTTACCACTGAAAAAAATTATTTTTGTTACGGTAGGCGCAAACTTGACATTTATTATAATTAAACAAGTTTGGGGCATATTCTAAATATCGATTTAATAGTATAGTATTAGTAAATTCATTCATTTTAAAATTAATTTTAATTTACAACCATATGTTAGAAGGAGTAGGTAAATTTAAAAAAGTGGTGTTTTATTGTTTAGCTGGTATTGGCGCCTTTGCTTTGTTGGCCATAGCTGGAAATTTTGTGCAAAATTATTGGACATCTTCAGCGTCACCAAGCCTGCCAACCTATCATCCTGGAGTGCTCAATAATACCCGCTCTGGCGTATCTTATAGCACAACCGAAAACGCTGCCCCAAGCCCAATGACAGACGGCTCAGCTGCACTATCTACAAATTCAGCGACAGCCCCCGCACCCGCCACAGATCGTAAAATTGTGAAAACCGGCGACTTAAAACTATTGGTCGCCAAAGCCGAAGATGCTTCCGCCCAAATAAAAACAATCGCCACTTCTCTAGGCGGATATGTTGATGAGGCAAACATTTACGATGTCACCGATGCTTCCAAAGCCGGTACTGTCACTATCAAAGTGCCGGCAGACAAATTTGACGAAACCATGGGACAATTAAAAAAGATGGCCATCAAAGTAGAGAGTGAAACTGCCGGTACAAGTGATGTCACCGCCGATTGGGTGGATTTACAAGCCAGACTCAAAAGTCTACAAGCCGAAGAAGACCAGTATTTGGCAATACTTAAAGATGCCAAAAATGTAGAAGACGTATTAAAAGTAACCCAAAGTTTATCCTCGGTACAAAGTGACATTGAACGTTTACAAGCCAACATCAGATACACCTCCAGTCAGGTTGACCTTTCTTCTATTTCTATTTCTTTAGACGAAGATGCCGATGTACAGGTATTTGGTTTACGCTGGACACCGCTACTTGTTATAAAACAGGCCGCCCGCAATATGCTACAAGGATTAACCGGCTTTGCGGATTTCGTAATTGCTTTTGTCTTCTTCTTGCCGGCTCTTATTCTTTGGGCGATTTTAATTGTGACATTTTACTGGATAGCTCGAAAAATTTATCGTTATATAAAAACTAAATTTTTTGTCTAGTTATACTATATGCATCATAGTGAAAAATTTATTGTTTTGTGTTCAGTTTTAGGACTAGCGACCGTGGCGATAGCTTTTGGAAGCAACTCTGTATTGGCTAATTCCCTTCTCGCTAGTGTTTCATCTTTTCAGGTCGGAGCGCCATCTATGCAAAGTAGTCCGCCGATAGGTTCTGATACAGTACCAGTACTTGGATCAACCGTTACTACCCCACCTCCAACAACTATAGGTGGAGAAAGTGGACCGCACGATGTTCGTGGCGCATACATTCCAAGTCCAATTACTTTTGTAAACCCAGCCACCCAAGGCGAAACCTTACAGGGTGTAGTACATATAAAAGTTTACGCTCATAAACAAGAAATGAATTCAGGCGGACCAACAGTGGCGGGAATGGATACAAGTTATCCACTCGACGCGATTGATTTTTCCGTTGACGGCAAAACGCTAGGCAAAACAATTGTTGGTGCTTCGGATACCGAGATTGATGCTGCCTTAGCAGCCAGACAAGCGGCCGCAATAGCTAATCGACCAACTACAACTGGTGAGGTTGGACCAACCGATGTTACCAGCGACGGCGGTGTATTTATCAATAGTTTTTACGCTTCATTTAATCGTGGCAACGCCACAGACGGTGGCACCTGCACCGACGGTACTACCCAGTGCGCCTATATAGACTGGGACACCACCAAAGTTGCAAATGGCCGACATACAATCGACGTTACTGGCACAGCCGGCAAATGGACAAAAAGCGCGGAGTATTATGAAATCGTTGATAATCCAGAAAATGATATTACAACTCCGCCACCACCAACACAAAACATAATTTCAACTTCCAATTCTACAGTCTGCGATATTACTGCCCAAGCCGTTATCAAGGCCGTGGGTGGTTGTAGCAAACTCAATCCAAATGATTCTCCCAATGCATATGCAGCTTGTTGTAAAATAGTAACCAAAGAAAGTATTTTACAAATACTTGATAGTGCAATGCAAGATGGAGTAATCAGCACTGATGAAAAATCACTTTTATTAAACGCACTGGATGCTTATTTATCTGGCGGGACAACTTTAACAATAGATCCAACTAAAACCACTACAGTTACAACACCAGTCATAACCAACAATACAAATAGTGGCGGAGGACCAGCTCCTTGTATCAAAAAACTGGGCGTACCAGGAGGCGGATGCAACGGCGGCGGCAACACAGGCACGGTGACAACACCGCCATCAACCTGCAATTCTAACCAAGGAACAATTAGCCTGAATATGAATGCCGGCTCATCGGTAGTTATCGGTGGGTATTTACTAACCAATTCCGGCTACTACTCATTTAATGGTGACTACTCTTATGGTTGCTACGGATACAACCGTAACGGCGACTTAAAAAATTGCCAGAATGTTACGGTAAGACCTTGTCAAACAACCAACGTTTTAATTAGATGGGATTAATTTAAAAATTATATGAATCTCAAAAATTACATAAAAGCTTTAATCGTACTTGGTATATTTGTACTATCCGCTTCTACCGCTCTGGCCGCATCTTATCCAGCCACCTGTCCAGCCGAAGCTCAAGCCATAGTTGGCGCTGTGGGAGGCTGTGGTGCTATCAGTGCCGATCAATATGCCTCAATTTATTCCAAATGTTGTAGTACACAACCTGCTACTGCCGTCACCACTACTACAAAAAAACCAATCAAGAAAGCTGCCGCTAGTTCAAAACCCATTCCACTTCAACCGATTCAACCACCAACAGAATTAACAACCTCAGACACACAACCAATATCCACAATACAAACAACCACTCCTCAAATTTCTCACACTGCTTTACTCTTTATTGGCAGTGCAATCGGAGGAATCGGATTTTGGTGTATAGTGATAATATTCTTTATTAGAATTGTAAAATTCATAATAAGAAAATTTTCTAAAAATCCACACGCTGAACCTTCTAAAAAAACGGATCTAGCAAATAACATTGCTATAGGAATGTTTATCTTAGGTATTATACTGGCTGGCCTAGCGATAGCATTAAAATAATCGTTAGTTTAAATAAAAACACTCGATTAATTTTGAGTGTTTTTTAATTGTAGACGACTCTATTGACAAATATTATATAAGGTGCTAATATAATTAGTATCTAATATAAATACCGAACTTATGAAAAAACGAGACCAACACATAGAACAAATCCTCGAAAGCTTCCAAGCTATTAAACAGCATATGATTGAAGGATTTTCCTTTGCCAAAGATAGCCCCATTACACCCACTCAGGGATTTGTGCTTCATTTTGTGGCCAAATATAAACAAAGTAATGTCAAAGAGATAGCAAAACGTCTATTTATTACCAGCAGTGCCGCGACACAACTTATCGAGGGATTGGTAAAAAATGGCTTTTTAAAAAGAGAAGAAGATACCAAAGATAGACGCTCGGTTACGCTTACATTAACAGAAAAAGCAATTAAACAGGTAAACGCCAATAAAGAAAAAAGATTGGAAAAAATGAACGAAATTTTTAACGCATTAAGCGACAGTGAGCTCGCAACGTATCTGAAACTAAACCAAAAAATTTCTACTACTCTTACCAAATAATATTTTATGAATACTGAATCAAAAGGGTTGCGCAAATGGATTCCACTGATTGTGATGAGTCTTGCATTAACTATTATCATTCTTGATACCACCATTCTAAACGTTTCATTGCGGGCAATTATTAGCGATCTCCACACGACTATTCAAAATTTTCAATGGGTTATTACTGCCTATTCACTGATGTTGGCCGCCTTCACTATTACCGGCGGACGTTTAGGTGATTTATTTGGTCGTAAAAAAATGTTCGTCATTGGGGCGGCTATTTTTGCGGTTGGTTCATTTATGACTTCAATCGCTCACAGCGTTGGTTTTATGATTCTTGGTGAAGCCATTATTGAAGGTATCGGCGCGTGTCTGATGATGCCGGCCACTTTGTCACTATTACGTTCTAGTTACAAAGGCCGCGATTTACAAGTTGCCTTTGGTATCTGGGGTGGTATTGTGGCCGGAGCTGCCGCACTTGGCCCGGTTATTGGCGGTTGGCTTACTACCTATTACAGCTGGCGTTGGGCTTTTCGCATCAATGTTGTTGTGGCTGCCGTATTGATTGCCGCTTCGGTATATATCAAAGAATATCGTGAACAAGAAGAAAAACCAACTTTAGATTTTGTTGGTGTTATTTTATCCGCGCTTGGTATGCTTTCTATGGTTTATGGATTTATTCAAGCGACCACATACGGTTGGTGGCAAGCAAAAATTCCATTTACAATATTTCGTCACGTTGTTTCTTTTGGTGGTTTATCCGTCACACCAATTTTTATCGCAATTGGAATTTTAATCCTTGGTATATTTTTACTTTGGGAATCACACATGGAAAAAAATGGCAAAACTCCGCTTGTTTCAATCGAACTTTTCAAAAATAAAACTTTTATGACGGGCACAGGTGTAACTTCCATTCTGGCGCTAGGCCAAGCTGGTTTAAGTTTTTCTGTTCCGGTATATTTACAATCAGTATTGGGTCTTGACCCGATTCATACCGGACTAGCTATGATTCCGATGACCGCCGTAATTCTTTTTGCCGCTCCGATGTCTGCTTGGATTAGCAAATACATAATACCGAAAAAAATTATTCAGATAGGTATTATTCTTGATGCAATCGGTTTTATTGTTTTACGTCTCAGTATTAATGTTGGTGCTAGCCAATGGGCTATGACGCCCGGATTTATATTGTTTGGTTTGGGTATGGGATTAATGATGGCACAATCCAGCAATCTCACATTGTCGGCGGTATCGGTTGAACAATCCGGCGAAGCCTCGGGTGTAAATAGTACTATTCGCGCACTGGGACAAACACTTGGATCAGCGGTGATGGGGGCAATTTTAATTTCTTCTTTGGCAACAAATTTGGTTAGTGGCGTAAATGCCAGTAGCGTTATTCCAGAAAATACAAAACCGGCGCTAGCTAAAACAGTCGCTGCTCAAACATCAAATATTGAATTTGGCAGCAGTTCAAATCTTGGAAAACAAAATAATTTGCCCTCTGCAATTACTCAAGAAGTAGTGACGATTAGTCACCAAGCAACAGTTGACGCAAATAAAAAAAC
>CAIOJG010000118.1 GCA_903858555.1 Candidatus Magasanikiibacteriota bacterium | reverse complement strand
ACAAACCAATTTAAACTGGTTTGTTTTTTATTTCCCTAACTCCGCAATGTCGGACAAATATTTATTGGTAGTTTTTAAAACGTTATCTCCGTAAAAACGATATTTAGTATTAGTCGATCCGGAAAAATACATCATCGCCGCTCTCCAATCACCATTGTCGGTGCCGTCGGCACCATCAGCTGTGAGTTTTAGCGCGGCAGCCAAGAAAGCATCGCGATTGTCCCAAGGGTTGGCTGGGACGCCGGTAATCGCCGTAATCTTGTCTCTATAGCCCATCCAGGTCGAAGGGATGAATTGGGCTGGTCCCATCGCGCCACCCCAGCCGAGTTGGGAGCCATCTTTATTTTTCATCGGGCAGGAAACTGGCGTGGTATCAATATCTTTATTTAATTCCGAAGTGATAGTTTTAAAAGGTTCTTGGTCGCGCGTTGGCTTCATGATAACTTTCCAACTTTTTTCCGGAGGATCACCGGCGCGGTTACAAGTGCCGACGTTGCTGCCGAGGTTCGATTCTTGGGTCAAAATTGCCAACAAGAATGCCGGTCTGATTCCGGTTTGTTTAGCAATCACATTGGCGATGTCTACTGCCTGACCAAAGTTAATTTTTTGTCCGCCACCAAGCAATGTATAGATACGATTTTGTATTTCCGCGGCTTGCTTTTTGGAGTCTGAAAGCATTTGTTGATAGGTACTTTCTTTGCCTTTGGTCTGGGTGAGCAAATCCGCTTGTTCGGTAATAGTGCCGATCAATGCTTGCTGCTGAAGTGTTTTTACAGAAAGTAAATTTTTGGCATCGTCACGTTGACCAGAAAGAACATCTTGTTTTTTAGCCAAAACATTTTGAGAATTTTTTATTTGATCTACTAAAGTTCGAACCGTGTTGGAAAAAACCGTATAACTGTGAACTTGGTTATACCACTCTGATAAAAAATCTTGAGTGGTTAAAATTTCAATCATGCTCGCCTGATCTTTTTGATCAATCATTTGGATCATGGTAGCAAGGTCGTCTTTTAAAATAGTAATTTTGTCACGAGCATCACTAATTTGTTTTTGGGTATCATCAATTTTATTTACCAAATCATCGATTACAAGTGCGGTTTTTTTAATTTGTAATTTTAAACTCGCTTGAGTTTTTTTTAAACTCGCAATTTTGTTGGTCAAAGTGTTTTTTTGTGTTTTGGTCGTGCTTAAATCTTTTTCGTACTGAGAAATTTGTAGTTCAATTTCTTTGAGTTGATTTTCCAAATCCGAACGAGTATCGGCGTGAGCTTTAGGAATTTGAAAAAAAACAGACGATAAAATAAAGGCAGAAATTATTCCTCCCAGAATAAATTTTTGTTTAAAAGTTCGTTTCATAAGTATATTTTATTATAGCATATTTTAGCTCTAAAAGCACACCCAAATGTCCGCCTTTTAGTCTATTGTCTTTTACTTGGTTATTGTTTATAATGCCTTAGAATTAATTTAATCCAAAAATATGAATATACAAGAAGTAAAGGAACAAATGGGGTGGAGGGCAGCAACAAAATCCTTTGATCCAGAAAAAAAGGTTTCTGATAGTGATTTTGCGGATTTGATGGAAGTGGTGCGTTTGACACCATCGTCCTACGGTTTGCAGCCTTGGAAATTTGTAGTGGTAAAGGATGTGGAAACTAGAAAAAAACTTCAGGCCGCTGCGTATAATCAGGCTCAAGTGGGTGAAGCTTCTCATTTATTGGTATTGTGTACTCAAAAAGAGGTTACTCTTGCCGATGTTGGTCGTTACATGGAGAGTATTATGAAGGTTCGTGGTAACAGTGCTCAAGAATTGGAAGGTTTTAAAGGAATGTTGTCTGGTTTTGTGACTGGGAAGAATCCTGAACAATTGAAATTGTGGGCACAAAAACAAGTGTATATTGCTTTGGGAAATGTGTTGACGGCTTGTGCGGTAGCCGGAATTGATTCTTGTCCAATGGAGGGTTTTGACGCGGCTCAGTTTAATGAAATTTTGGGGTTGGAAAAATTGGGGTTGGAAGCAACTTTGGTATGTGCGATTGGATATCGTAGCGCCAATGATTATATGTCAAAGATTGCTAAGGTGCGTTATCCAAAAGAGGAAGTGATAATGGAGATTTAAAAAAATAAAAACAGCACATATAATTACCTTTGAGCGGATTTTGAGCCCGCTGGCGATACCCTGAGGCCTCGCGGCCGAGGAGAGCGAAAAGGTGATTATATGTGCTGTTTTTATTTTTTTAAATTTCAATTATTTTCCGCGGTTTCTTTGTTGCTCGTAAAACCAGACGATGGCTTTGTCCAGCTCTTCCTCGTTAAAAGCCGGCCAAGTAGTTTGAGTAAAATATAATTCAGCGTAAATTCCTTGCCAGGTCATAAAACCAGAAAATCTTTGATCGCCACCAGTGCGAATCATCAGGTCGGCATCTGGCATGCCGGCGGTATCAATAAATTCTGAAATTTTTTCTTCGGTAATTTCTATATCAGTTAATCCAGATTTAATCATTTTTTGAAAAGCTCTTTTGAGTTCATCGCGGCCCCCGTAGTTGATCGCCAAATTTACAGTCAAACTGGTGTTATTTTTAGTTAAGTTTTTTATTTCTTCCAATTTTGTTTGGGTGCTGGCTGGTAATTTTGATAAATCACCAATCGTATTAATTCTAATATTTTCTTCATTTAAACTTTTTAGCTCATCAGCCAATTTTTCGAATAAAGAAAAAAGGTGGTCTAGCTCTTCTTGGCTGCGTTCTTTCAAGTTGTCGGTGGATAATGCCCAAACGGTTAAAAATGGGATATTTTGTTTTTTTACGGCCGCAATAATTTTGTTTAAATTTTTTGCTCCCTCGCTATGACCCATTATTTTTGGCAGGTTGTGTGCGGTAGCCCAACGGCGATTTCCGTCCATGATAATAGCGATATGTTTTATGGAGTTTTGAGTATCGGTCATAAAGGTTGTTTGAGATTTAGAGACGCTATTTTATCACACAAGACCTACAAAAATCAACCCTAGCAGGGCTAGGGTTGATTTTAAAGGCTTTATAACAGGTTTAATACATTCCACCAAGCATCTACGTAATCGGCACGACGATTTTGATATTTGAGGTAGTAGGCATGTTCCCAGACATCTAAACAGATTAGTGGTGTATGACCTAAGGTGAGTGGGGAGTCTTGGTTGGCGGTAGAATAAATTTTTAATTTTTTATTCTCATCGTATACGAGCCAGCCCCAACCACTGCCAAATTGTCCAACCGCGGCTTTGCCAAAAGTTTCTTTAAAACTTTCAAGCGAGCCAAATTCAGTTTTGATTTCACCAACTAAGCTTTCATTTACTTTTTTAGTTGGTCCCATTAATTCCCAAAACATTGTGTGATTGATATGACCACCACCATGGTTGCGAATTTTTTTACGATCTTCTTCTGAAACTTCCAAAGTATTTAAATTTTTGATAATATCTTCAGCGGCCATTTCTTGCAAGGTTGGGTATTTTTCCAACACGGCATTGAAGTTGGTGACGTAAGCTTGGTGATGCTTGCTGTAGTGGATTTCCATAGTTTTGGCATCCACAAACGGCTCTAAAGCATCGTAATCATAATTTAATTTTGGAAGTTCAAACATATTTATTTATTAATAATAAATGTTTATTCTTCAGTTGGTGGTGGAACATCAGCGGCAGCATCAGCAGCTTCTTCATCGGCTGGCAATTCACCTTTTTCTACGGCTTCCATTACTTGTTTACCAATTTTCTTTAGTAAGGTTGGGTTGTCTTTCAAATAACGTTTAGCAGTTTCACGACCGACACCCAATTTTTCTTCACCGAAAGTATAAGTAGCGCCACGTTTTTCGATTACTTTGTAAAGCACACCAGCATCCAAAGTATCACCGGACAATGAGATACCTTCATTGTACATGATATCAAATTCACAAGTGCGGAATGGAGCAGCGACTTTATTTTT
>CAIOJG010000117.1 GCA_903858555.1 Candidatus Magasanikiibacteriota bacterium | reverse complement strand
CCTTGATTATTACTTTGGAATATCCTCCACAAGTGGGTGGAATCGCTAGTTATATTTATAATCTAGCGGTTCATTTAAATCCGGATGAAACCGTGGTTTATGCTCCAAAAGCAAAAAAGGCGGATGAATTTGACGCGACTAATAAATGGAAGACATACCGTTTAAATCCATATTTTGCTTTTATTTGGCCAAGATGGATTCGTATGTATCTTCAAGTTTCTTCTTTGGTAAAAGCCGAAAATATTCAACAAATTTATGTTAATCATGTCTTGCCGGTAGGGTATGTGGCATATTTGATAAAGAAATTTAAAAAAATTCCATTCACTTTATTTTTGCACGGCACAGATGTTAGTGCGGCGTTGAGTAGTAAGGGTAAACGAAACAAATTTATTAAACTGTGCCGCGCGGCAGATAGAATTGTGGTGAATAGTGATTTTTTGAAAAATAAAGTAATGAGTGTAGCGGAAGGTTTGTCTGACATTCGAGTAGTCTATCCATGCCCGGCTGATAATTATTTTGTAAATAATATTAATCAAGACGAGCTTTCGGTTTTGCGTGCTAAATTGGCTTTAGGTGGAAAAAAAGTTTTGATTACAGTAGCACGTATGGTAGAGGGTAAGGGTTATCCTCATGCAATACGTATGTTGCCGGAGATTTTAAAGAAGGTGCCTAATGCGGTTTGGTTGGTAATTGGAGACGGTCCGAAAAGTAAAGAAATTTTTACTATGGTGCAGAAAAATTCTTTACAAAATGTAGTTAGATTTATTGGTAATATTGAAGCATCTGATTTACCAAAATATTATCACTTGGCAGATGTATTTATTTTGTTGACCCATAAAGACGAGAGCCATGAAGAAGGTTGGGGGACCGTATTTTTGGAGGCGGCAGCTTGTGGTCTACCGGTTGTGGCTGGGCAAGTAGGTGGAGTAGAAGAAGCGGTTTTAAATGGCCAAACCGGTTTGTTGGTAGATATACATCAAGATCAACAGGTGGTAAACGCGGTCGTGAATTTACTAACTGATAAAAAAATGGCCGAGCAATATGGTATGACCGGTAAAGAGCGTGTCACCAATTATTTCCGCTGGGAAAATGAAGTATTAAAATTGCAATAAATATTATGAAAGATTTGGTTAGTATTGTTATTCCTTTATATAATCACAGCGAAACAATTCGTTATTGTTTGGAAACCGCGGTAATGCAGTCGTATGATCAGCCGATAGAAATAATCGTGATAAATGATGGCAGTACTGACAATTCTCTGGAGGTGGTAGAGCAGAGTTTAAAGGATAATCCAGACTGGAAACAATATATCATAAAAGTAATTTCTCAAGAAAATAAGGGGGCGCCAGCGGCGAGAAATTTTGGGGCCAAAGAGGCCAGTGGAGAATTTATTATTTTTATTGACGCCGATACTGTTTGTTATCCAAAGATGATTGCTGAGATGCGCCGCGCATTGGAAAAAAATACCGCCGCCAGTTTCGCTTATAGTCAATTTAGATATGGCGCAAAAAAAATCCAATCGCATGAATTTGATAAACATCTTTTGCAAAAAATAAATTATATCGATACTACGAGCCTGATTCGCCGAGCAGACTTTTCTGGCTTTGATGAAGCCTTAAAACGTTTTCAGGATTGGGATCTGTGGCTTACTATGACTGAACAAAATAAAATCGGCGTATTCGTAGAAGAGGTTTTATTCAGAAAAAAACTTTCGCGCACGCACAAAGGCATGAGTAGTTGGTTGCCGAGCTTTGTCTACAAGCTGCCTTGGAAAATTCAACGAGTGAAAGATTACAAAACGGCAAAAAATATTGTACTAATAAAACACGGCCTTAGATAAGGTCGTGTTTTATTTTTGTAAGGAATTTTTTATATTGCTTGCCGCGCATTTTATTGATTGCCTCATCTATTG
>CAIOJG010000116.1 GCA_903858555.1 Candidatus Magasanikiibacteriota bacterium | reverse complement strand
TTGCCGCGGTTGTTTTTTTATGCTAAAATGGTAAAACTATTTTTAATTATATTTATATGGCCGATCTACAAGAAATTTTTGCTCGCATCCAAGAGACAAAAAAGAAACAAAAAGATATTAAATCCGCTTATCGCGATGCTTTGAATTCTTCCGAAGAATATAAAAATTTGACCGACAAATTAACCGAGCTGCGTGCCAAGAAAAAACAGATTGAAAATTCAATTAAACAAGATTTTTCTTCTGAATTCCAAAAGCTGGATGATTTCAAGATTGATTTGGAATCAGACAATACGATGTTGTCGGACGCCGCATTTACAAAATTATTAAAAGGCGAGACGGTAGAAGTAGTGGATGAGTACAACAATAGTTACGAACCGTTGTTTGTAGTAAAATTTAAAAAGACCTAAACATGAATAAGCAAAAATTAATTATTGGTTTAACCGTTTTAGTGGATATAATCGGCTTGGGAATCATTTTGCCTTCCTTGCCTTTTTACGTTGCTCGGTTTGGTGGTTCGGCGATTGAAGTCACATATCTTTTTGCTACCTATGCGGTTTGTTCGTTTTTGAGCACACCGATGCTGGGGGCATTGTCCGATCGTGTTGGTCGCCGTCCGGTGTTGATTGCCAGTATTACCAGTACAGCCATCGGTTGGTTTGTATTTGCTTCCGCCAAGATTTTACCGGTATTATTTTTAGGGCGTATTATCGATGGTTTGGCTGCTGGAAATTTTTCAACCGCTCAAAGTTATCTCGTGGATATTTCCAAAGATGAAACCGAACGAACTCATAACCTGGGTATGATTGGGGCGTTATTTGGGATTGGTTTTATCGTTGGTCCGATGCTTGGCGGTGTGCTAGGCGCGATTTCACCATCATTTCCTTTTTGGGCTGCCGGTATTTTGGCTACTATAAATTCTATCGCGGCGATAATTTATTTACCGGAAACAAATCACAGCCGCAATGCTGAAAAAATGTATTTGAATCCGTTTCGTCCAGTAATTCGTGCTTGGCAAGATAAAAAATTGTTACCATATTTTATTGTTTGGTTTTTATTTGGCTTGGCCACTTCCGGAGTATTTTCGGTAAACGCTTTATATTTTTCTGACCGCTTTGGTTTTAATGCTTTGACTATCGGTGTCATCATGGCAGTGCAGGGTGTGATTATGGCTTTGAACCAGGTTATCGGTTTGAAACGTTTTTGGTTGCGTCATTTTAAAGAACCGCAATTGGTCTTAATGATGTTTCTGGTGTTTGCTTTGGGGTATTCTTTTATGGGTTTAGTTTTCACGGTTTTATTTTTCTTTGGATTATTGCTGGCGGTTTTTGCTCAGTCTGTTTTGCGAGCCGTATTTACCAGTGAAGTGATTGGGTTGGTAGCGCCAAAAGTAAAAGGGGAAGTAATGGGAATGTTGAGCTCGGTAATGTCTTTAGGTATGGTGATTGGTCCGCTCGTCGCTGGACCGTTGTATAGTTATAAAAATAATTTATCGTTTTTGATGAGTGGTTTTTATTTGTTTGTCGCGTTTATCATAATCTATCGCCATAGAAAGAAATTGGCGAATGTGGTGCCTGATGAAAATGCGGACATTTTCCCTGAAGTCTAGTAAAATAAAATATTCAAAACCACTGGTTTGGCCGGTGGTTTTTATATTTGCCATTTGTCAATTTTGGGTATAGTATAATATATATTATTATTTTAAATATGTCAGAAAGAAGACCTGATTCACAAATGTCGTTTGACCCCATGTTTATTGTTGGTAACGATAAATTTGCCCAATTAGCTCGGGCAATTTTGGAGTTAAAAAATGAAAATGAAATTAGTCCTAGTTCTAGTGACTTGGATTTTTTGCGTACCATTGATACAGAAATTGTTGGCGATCTTGGCGCTCTAGATGAAATGATAAAACAATTAGAATTAAAAGCAATTGGTTTAAAAAAAACAGGAAGTTTTTTGGTGGAACCAAGTTTTGCGGTTGATGGTTTTGGAAGACCGGAAGATGTCGAAGTGGTGGAAGCGGAAAAAAGAGACGAAATGCTGGCGGAACATCAAAATCGTTTAGCTCTCTTTAAAAGTTTGATGGAAGTAAGAATGATTGATGGTGGTATGAGAATAGTGGATGGTGGTTTAAAATCTTCGGAGTCCACTCACAGGAGAGCGGATCAAGCTCGTGCTGGTGTGAGAGTCGGGTATGTGCCAGATTATTCCAGATTTCGAGTTATTTGTGACGGTCTAAAAGATTTGGACAAAAATTTTGAACCCATCGTAGACACGCTTTGTGCTAACGGTTTTGATTATGTTGGCTGCAGAAATAAATATTATTTAGGAGGCGGTATCGCTCCTTTAGATGGGCAAAGAGAAAGATCGGTAGACCAACAAGGAGAAAAAGTTGAAGATTTTGATTATACACCAGAGCGCTGGCGTTGTATTAGTACTGTTTGGTCACGCAAAAGTGGTGATGAACAGCTTGATCGCGTTCCTACGGAAATTCAATTTGTGACCAGTGCAATGAATCGTATGGCCGGACTCAGACATCCGTTTAGAGAGTTTTCCCGTAGTATTGAATTTAAAGAAGCGGTTGGGCGCAATCAAGCCAAGGAAGCCAAAGAATGGTTAGAAAAATTAACGGCCAAAACAGCGATTCACGATTGGCAACAATTTTTGGACAGAAAAAAATAGACTGGTAAAAATACTATGGATTTTAGTTATAAATTTTATCGTACGACTTCAAATGCGCTCGAGGCGATGTATGAGTCTATTTTGGCTGCCAAAAAATCTATCTATTGGGAAATTTATTCTTTGATTGACGATGAAGTGGGAGGAAAGTTTTTGGATGTTTTGTGCGAAAAAGCTCGCGCTGGTTTAGAAGTAAAAGTAATCGTGGACGGAATCGGCAGTTTTGAAATGTCGCGAGCGGGATTTGAACGTCTGCATCGTGCCGGTGTCGATGTAGTTACTTATAACCCGCTATTTCAAGGTTGGTCGCTGCGTGGATGGGCGCGCTCGCTTTGGTATCGAAACCATCGAAAAGTTTTGGTAGTGGATAAAGAATTGGTTTTTGTGGGTGGTGTCAATGTTGCTAAAATGTATGAGGGTTGGGATGATCTGCATGTGCGTTTATCAGGTAGAATTGTATCGCCGTTGTTGCGTTCGTTTGCACGTTCTTATATTCGTGGTGGGGGCAATAAAAATAATGTTAAACACTTGTTGCGTTCACCGTTAAAAAAAGAGTGGGAAGATTTTAAGACTCGTTGCAAATTTATTTTGAATTCTCCTCAGGAAAATAAAAAATCGCAAACCAGAAAAATTTTCTTTGACAGTTTGATACAGGCGAAATCTCGTTTTAGTATACTAACTCCATATTTTGTTCCCGATATAAGTTTTTTTAAGTTAGTGAAAGAAGCAAAAGCCAGAGGGGTAATAGTAGAACTATTTTTACCAATTGAACAAGATAAAAAATATTTAGAATGGGTACTTGGTTTATATTCTCGATTGGCCCACCTCAACGGTATTGATGTGTATTTGTCTAAAAAAATGAATCATGGCAAAGCGATGTTGGCGGATGAAAATGTCGGTTTTATCGGTAGTGTAAATTTTACTTATCGCAGTTTCTTTATCAATGATGAAGCTGGGATTGTCTTTCATGATGCTCCTATGATCGCCGATCTCGCCAATATTTTTGTTGAACTGCGTCAAACCAGTACTAAACTTAGTGAGAAAAATTATCTGCACTTTGGTTGGACCGGAAAAGTGAAAGATTGGCTCGGTAAAAAATTTGGAGGTCTAATATGAACTTTGCACCACTTTCAGACAAAATGCGCCCACGGAATTTTGACGAATTTTTTGGTCAAGAAGAAATTGTGGGAAAAGGAAAAATATTGCGAAATTTGATTGAAACCGACCAACTTTCTTCTTTGATTTTTTGGGGACCGCCAGGAGTAGGTAAGACTACTTTGGCGCAAATTATTGCCAAAGCTACCAAGGCGAATTTTGTTTCTATTTCGGCGGTCATGGGTGGAAAAGACGAACTACGTAAAGCGGTGGATGACGCGCAAATGCATTTACGTTTAGAAAATAAGCGTACCGTTTTGTTTATCGACGAAATTCACCGTTGGAATAAAGCTCAACAAGATGCTCTGTTGCCGTACGTAGAAAAGGGCACGGTGATTTTGATTGGGGCTACCACTGAAAATCCTTCGTTTGAAATCAACGGCGCTCTGCTGTCACGTTCGCGTGTTTTTATTTTAAAACATTTAGATAATGTTGATTTGATAAAAATTATTCAGCAAGCCCTAAAAGATAAAGACAGAGGCTTGGGAGATATAAAAATTAAAATTGAAAAAGCGGATTTAGAATTGTTAGCCGAGCTGGCCGGTGGTGACGCGCGCACCGCTTTAAACAGCTTGGAATTGGCGGTAAAATCCAAAGGAAGAAATAAAACCGAGATTAAAATTGTAAAAGAAGATATCAAGGAAGCTTTGCAAAAAACCCACTTGGTTTTTGATAAAAAAGGCGAAGAGTTCTATAACCTAATCTCTGCCTTGCATAAAAGTATGCGTGGCAGCGACGCCGACGCCGCGATTTACTGGTTGGCACGGATGCTGGAAGGTGGGGCGGATCCACTATATATTGCCAGACGGGTTTTGCGTTTTGCCAGTGAAGATATCGGTATGGCCAATAGCGAAGCAATGATTCAGGCCAATGCCGCGTATGACGCTTGCCACAAAATTGGTTTTCCGGAATGCAGCGTACATTTAGCGCAGGCGGTGGTGTATTGTGCAAAATCCAAAAAATCCAATTTGTTGTACGCCGCGTATAATGAAGCGAAAAAAGACGCCACTGAAACTTCACAACTAGGAGTGCCGTTGCACCTGCGCAACGCGCCTACCAAGTTTATGAAAGATATTGGGTATGGCAAAAATTATAAATACAATCCGGATTTTACAGAGCCGATAGAGCAAGATTATTTGCCCAAAGAGCTAAAAGGTAAAAAATATTTTGGTAAATAAGTAGACATAAATTAAATAAGATATTATAATATATGTACAGTAAAATTAATTTTTCTATGAAAAAAATATTTTATTTATTTTTAATAATGTTTTTTGTTTGTGGTATTTCGGTTGGTCAGGTTTCGGCTAAAACCGTGAAAGCTAAAAAAGCCCCAATCAAAACTCAAGTAGTAAAAAAGAAAGTTCCTGCTAAAAAAACTAAAACTAAAACCGCTGGTGCTAAAAAGGTGGTTGGTAAAAAAGTAAAGACGGCAAGTGTCAAAGACAGTTCGGATTATGTTCCGCCAACTAGATTTGATGCAGCCGCGGCTGCCGCCAAACCTGCCTACGCCGGCGCCAAACAGCCGCCCGCAGGATATATGCAAGCGATAAATACCGCGCTAAATGATTATTTACAAGCAAAAAAAGCCGCTCATGGCGACAAGACTAAATTAAAAGACGCGGAAGATGCTTACAACGCTGCAATGCAAGATGCCGGTACAATGTTGCAATAAAAATTAATAAATTGTAATTTTTCGCTGTTGCTCACTGATTGATTCGATCGCGATGTTAATAATTTTTTTATTTAGCAGCAGTGAATTGATTTTCTCCGGCCATTCAATCAGACAAACGGTATCATTTTTTCCAAGATAGTCTTCAATACCAATATCTATTAAATCCTGTTCATCGTTGAGACGATAAGTGTCAATATGAACAAGATTTTTTATTTTCTCAGAATTTACCGGATAAACATTCATTAAAGTAAAAGTCGGGCTGACCACTTCATTGATAATGTCAAAACCTAGAGCCAGTCCTTTGGTAAATGTAGTTTTGCCGGCGCCTAAATCGCCATGTAATAAAACCACATCACCGGCGTTTAATTGGTGAGCAAACTTTTTTCCAAAATCGGTGGTTTCCTCGATTGTCTTAGTGATTATTTCCATAAAACCATAGTATCAGCAAAAACCAGAAAAATCAAATCGGATAGTTTGCTTTTTTAGTCGATATTTTGTATAATAAACTCGTCATTATCTAGTATTTTATGTCCTTATCTATTGAAGAAGTTCGAAAAATTGCCAAAATGGCCCGTATTCATCTGACTCCAGAGGAAGAAATCAGACACGCCCAGACGATGTCGTCGGTTTTGGATTTTATAAATATTTTAAATGAATTGGATGTGGAAGATGTAGAACCAACCGCTCAGGTTACCGGCCTAGAAGATGTTTTGCGTGAAGATGTCGTGCGTGATTGTGCTTATAAAAAAGAGTTGATTGCGCAGATGCCGTCAATAAATATTAACCAACTAAAAGTACCGGCGGTTTTTAGTGATAGTGAAGATGTGATTTAAAAATATGAAACTAAACGAACTTACAATTAAAGAAGCGCAAACAGGTTTGCGAGAAAAAAAATTCACGGCGGTGGAATTGACCCAGGCATGTTTAGATAGAATAAAAGAAAGAAATAAAGATCTCAATGCTTTTATTACGGTCTGTGAAGAATCTGCTTTGGTGGAAGCGGCACGTGCTGATGAAATGTTGGCTAAAGGCACAGACAGCCCGCTTACCGGAATTCCATTTGCAGTAAAAGATGCGATTTGCACAGCGGGGGTACGTTCCACTGGTTCCGCAAAAATTTTAGACAACTATACACCCCCATACGACGCGACGGTAATTAAAAAAATTCGTGAGCAAGGTGGAATTTTAATTGGAAAAAATAATTGCGATGCGTTTGGTCATGGTGCCAGCAACGAAAATAGTATGTATGGCCCAGTGCGCAATCCACACGATTTGAGTAAAGTTTCGGGTGGATCGTCTGGTGGTTCGGCCGCTGCGGTCGCGGACAATATGTGCATTTTTGCAATTGCCGAAGATACTGGTGGTTCGATTCGTCAGCCGGCAAGTTTTTGTGGTATCGTCGGTATGCGTCCAAGTTATGGTCGCAATTCTCGTTTTGGAATTATGCCAATGGCCTCGTCTTATGATACAGTTGGCCCAATGACCAAGACAGTAGAAGATATGGCGATTGTGATGAGTGTGATTGCCGGTGCTGACAAACTCGATTCCACCACCGTGCCAGAAGAAGTCCCAAATTATGAATCAAATCTAAATTTAGATTTATCCGGTTTGCGCGTGGGTGTGCCAAAAGAATATTTTGAATTGGATGGTTTAGATAAAGAAGTGCGCGAGCTGGTAGAAAAACAAATTAAAAATTTAGAAAAACAAGGCGCGACAATTGTGGATGTGAGTTTGCCATTTACCAAATACGCCATGGCGGTTTATTATGTACTTGTGCCGAGTGAAGTCAGTTCAAATTTTGGTCGTTTAGACGGTGTGCGCTATGGTGTGCGCGCAGAAGCCAGTAATCTTTTTGATGTTTACGCCAATAGTCGCGAACAAGGTTTCCCAGAAGAAGTAAAGCGCCGTATCATGATTGGTACTTATGCACTGTCGTCTGGATATTATGATGCTTATTACAAAAAAGCGCAGCAGGTGCGTACTCTTATTTGTTTAGATTTTGATCGTGTGTTTAGTGAAGTGGATGTGTTGGTAACGCCGACTTCACCTTATGCTGCTTTTGAGCTTGGAGCAAAATCTCAAGATCCGATTGCGCTTTATCTCGCCGATGTCTTTATGAGTCCAGCGGCTTGTGCTGGTATTCCTGGCATTTCCGTGCCGGTAGGAAAAAATAAAGCTGGGTTGCCGGTCGGAATGCAGGTGATGGGCCCGCGTTTGAGCGAAGTGCTCGTCATGAAAGTCGCCAACAAAATTACTCAATAACATTTTAAAATATGCCTGAAGAAATTAAACGCACTTTACCCGCGCAAAATTTTACCACCACCGGTGCGGTAGTAAATTTCCGTGACAGTTGGCAGATTTTTAGAATTATTAGTGAGTTTATCGACGGCTATCAATTTTTGAGTAAATTTAAAAAAGAAGTTACGATTTTAGGATCGGCCCGTTTGCCAAAAAATAGTCATTATTATAAACTCGCGGAAGATTTAGGTTTTTTGCTTGGCAAAAATGGCTTTACCACTATCACTGGTGGTGGCCCAGGCATCATGGAGGCGGCCAATAAAGGCGCGTTTGAAGCCGGTGGGGGAACAGTGGGTATCAACATCCAGCTTCCTTTTGAGCAGCGTATCAATCCGTATGTAAAAGATTCCGTTGGTTTCTTTTACTTCTTTTCACGTAAAGTGATGTTGACTTCGCCAGCCAATGCTTTTGTATTTTTCCCAGGTGGGTTTGGTACACTAGATGAATTTTTTGAAGTGGTGGACTATATGGAGCTTGGTCATATGCAAAGAGTGCCGGTGGTTTTGGTGGGGCGAGATTTTTGGGGACCGGTTTTAAAATTTTTGAGAAATAACTCCGGTGGTTTGGTACATTCGGTGTCGCAAGAAATTGTGGATGAATGGCATGTGGTAGATACTGCCGAAGATGCTTTTAAATATATTAAAGACAGTAAAGATTTATCCAATGTTTGCGAAGTTGGTGATGAAAGTATTTATTGTCAAGGTGGAGCGGATTGGCGTGTGTTTCGTATTATGGCGGAGCTGGTAGATGGTTTTGAATTTTTGACAAAATTAAAAAATGACGTGACGGTTTTAGGTACCAGAAGTGTTTTGCCAGGCACGAAGTATTATGACACTGCTTATGAGACCGGAAAAATGCTGGCTCAAAATGGTTTCACCACTATCACTGGTGGTGGCCCTGGCATCATGGAAGCGGCCAATAAAGGGGCATTTGAAGCGGGTGGTGAAAGTGTCGGTATCAATATGCGCACCGATCACGGTGATCGCGTGAATAATTATATCACCAAATCGGCTGGTTTCTTTTTTCCGTTTGTTCGTAAGTTGATCATTACTTCACCCTCAAAAGCTTTTGTGTTTTTCCCAGGTGGTTTTGGTACTTTGCATCAATTGTTTGAACTTCTGACTTTGCAAGAAACAAAAAAAATGGAACGTGTGCCGATGATTTTGGTGGGTAAAGATTTCTGGCAGCCGATGTTGGAATTTTTCCATGTGATGTTTCATGATTTCCGCACTATTAGTTTGACCGATCAAGATTTGGTAAAAGTGGTAGACAACGCTGACGAAATTTTAAAATTATTATAAAACATGATCCCTTATTTTGAAGTCACGGCGATAGATTTAGGACCGGTCATTATCCAAGTTTGGGGATTGATGGTTTCTTTGGGTATCTTGGCGGGTTTGGCTTTGTCGTATAAATACGCGCGCAAATATTTTTTGGCCGAGCAGGTGATTTTGGATTTAGCGGTCTGGAGTATTTTTGGTGGCTTCATTGGCGCCAGAATTTTTCATGTCGTTTTTTACGCGCCGGAATATTACCTTTTGCATCCGTCCGAAGTAATATATTTTTGGCAAGGTGGCGCTTCATCTTTAGGCGGTTTTGTTGGTGCTGCTTTTGCGATTTATATTTTTGCCAAAATTAAAAATTTTACTCTTCAAGATTTGTTGCCATATTTTGATGTGATGGCTTTGGGTCTGTGGCTTGGTTGGGCGATAGGACGCATTGGTTGTTTTTTGATACATGATCATCCCGGTACTTTGTCGCATTCACTTTTAGCCGTAAAATTTCCTACCGGAGCGCGCTTTGATTTAGGACTCTTTGATTCTATCTTGGCTTGGATTATTTTTGCAATTTGTTTATTGTCCTTTAAAAAGTTGGTGAAAAAGGGCTATGGTTTGGTGACTAGAATGTCGTTTATGATTTATTCCTTTGCACGTTTTTGGTTGGATTTCTTGCGTGCGACCGATGTGGCACAGCCGGACGCTCGCTATTTTTATCTCACGCCGGCACAGTGGGGGATGCTGATAATTTTTGTAGGATTGACTTTTTCCTTCATCTTTGATAAAATCAAGCAACAAAAAAATATTGGAGAGGTCGCATAGTGGCCGAGTGCGCCGCCTTGGAAAGGCGGTATACCGCAAGGTATCGAGGGTTCGACTCCCTCCCTCTCCGCCAGCCTTCGCCTTCGGCTACGGCTGGCAAGCCAGCCATAGTCAACAACGACGGCTGGCAGGCCAGCCAAATAGCTGAGTGTCTATAGCAAAAGAACCACGGAACTAAGTTAAGCAGGCTATCCGTTGATTTATCCACCGTAGCTTAGCAAAGGCGTATAGATTATGTAAATTTTCGAAAGTAGTTTAAAAAACAACAAAATTGCAG
>CAIOJG010000115.1 GCA_903858555.1 Candidatus Magasanikiibacteriota bacterium | reverse complement strand
TAGCGGTGAAAAGCAAAGAGACAAATTTTCTGAGATGATGAGCTATATTGAAAAAGCCAACATAAAAATTATTGTCTGTGAAAAAGCCGACCGCCTCACGAGAAATTTTAAGGACATGGTGGCAATTGATCAATGGCTTGATGATGATAACGAGCGACAAGTGCATTTAGTAAAAGACAGTTTAGTAATGCACCGAGATTCAAAGTCACAAGAAAAATTAAATTGGGGTATTAGAATATTATTTGCTAAAAATTATATTGATAATTTGAGCGAGGAAGTTAAGAAAGGGCAAAAGGCAAAAATTGAAGATGGTTGGTTGCCTTCCAAACCACCAATAGGCTATAGAACCATTGGCGAAAAAGGGCACAAAACTCACGTCCTAGACGAGGCTGTGGCACCTTTTATCAAAGAAATGTTCAATCTATACGCTACGGGCAATTATTCGCTTAAAAGGCTGTCTGATGAGCTCTACAACAACGGTCTGAGGTCAATCGGCAATCGAAAGGTTGGTAAGAGTGTCATGCACCGATTATTAACCGACCCTTTCTATTGTGGCAAAATGCGATGGAAAGGCAAAATTTACGAGGCTCAACATGAACCGATAATTAGCGAAACATTATTTAACAAAGCGGTTGAGGTACTAACAAGACCATTAGGCAGTGCTCCGCGATATAGAAAACATTTACCGTTATTTAAAGGAAAAGTAAAATGTGGTGAATGTGGTGGTACAATTACTTGGGATACGAAAAAGGGTCAATGGTACGGACACTGTAATCATTACCGACCTTGTTCACAAAGAAAATATATCAGACAAGATGATTTAGAATATATGTTAATTCCTTTATTAGAAAAAATATCTCCAAGTAATGAAAGAGTTCTAAAATGGCTTGAAAAATCTCTCAAGGATAGCCACACTGATCAAATAGAATTTACTGAGGAGAAAAGGAAAATTCTAAATGCCGAACTAGTAAAATTGGAACAAAGAATTGAGGCTATTTACGACGACAAAGTAGACCGAATTATAACCTTTGAATTTTATAACAAGAAAAACGAGGAATACGGCAAGGCAAAAATAGAGATAACCAAAAGTCTCAACGCTTTAGATGATTCGAAGGAAAAATATCGTAAAACCGCTATCACTATTCACGAGCTTGCTTTCAACGCAAAAAGAAATTTTCTAAACATCAACACACCAATTGAAGTAAAACGGCAATTATTGAGTGATATATTTTCGAACTTTGACTTAAAAGACAATAGAATCAAGGAAAAATGCACTCCTGCGTTCGAATTTTTACTTAAATGGATGCCTAGGCTAAATAAAATTTTCGAACAGCTAGAAAATGGCTTAGATAAAACAAAAACAGACCCTTGCGGGCCTGCTCGTTCTGAATTGCTCCGAGGGTGGGATTCGGACCCACGACCAATTGGTTAACAGCCAACTGCGCTACCGCTGCGCTACCTCGGAAAATAACTAGACTTCATTATATCTAAAACGGGTATTATTGTCAACTCGTTTTATCCTCAATAATGTGGCGTTTTTTACAATAATTGGTAACTCTTTATCGGGTTCTTGTTATCATTAAATACGACTTCCTCTATATTTTGCACCCCAAACTGACGACCGTCCAAAAACCCAGACATCGCCGCTTCCGCCAACCACCCACTATTTATCCAATCAAAAAGCCACTCGTGGGTCAATTTTGGATTCTCCTGAGATATACCAGCGCCAATAGTTTTAAGCCAAATCTTGTTGAATTTCTCTTGCGAACCTAGTGGTGGTGCAATGATAATCGGTACTCCTAAAGCAGTGTAAAAAACCAGTTCACTTGGTTTGGTCCACAATATATCGGTAACCCGTAAAACATCATTTAGTTTTTTAAAATAATCATCTTTCTCGATTTCAAAAATAATGTTTAAATTTTTATTTAATACTTTGTCCAAACCAAGCTCCGTGATATATTTTTTAAAATAAATATAAACATCATTGCGCGTACCGGCAACCAGATTTAGTCTTATTTCATTTTTTAAAAGTTTATCACACAAACTATCCAAAATATCTTTACCAATACTTCGCTGTGCCCCAGCCCCGCCTACCGCAAAAGTAAGTGTGAGTGGATGTTGATGAGCAACTTTTTCTTTCACTCCTTTTAAAAATTGCTTTACGGTACTAATGTATTTATGACGATATAAATGTTCCGGATCCAGATTAATGATACGCTCAGATAAATCTTTTTTCAAAGTTAACAAATTTTTTCCGCCCAAATTTTCACTTGGCAACGGAAAACCGGTCAAAAATATATTTTCCGGTCTGACTCCGTATTCTCGCAAACGATTTACCACCCGACGACATGGTGCCAAATATTTGATTTTACTTTTCTGAGGATTCAGTGGTGCCCACGCGCGACTAATATCACTATCACAAATTACACAATAAATATCATTTTTAAATTTATGTTCTTCGGCCATAAAGGCGACTGAAAAAAAAGTAGCAATCAGCGGAATATTTTTGGTATTGAGAAAATTTATCAGATCCCTACCCCACCCACGACGAATACCGGCATACGTGAGCCTGGTCTGAAAATTTGGTTTAGAGAGGTCACGCTTTGGATAAAAAGGTAAGATGGCCTGCATTTTATCGATAAAAATATCAAACAAAAAATGCCCGAATACCGCGACATTATTGATGCGCGAAAAAAATTCGTAAAAGCGTTGAGAATCTTGCCAAATCTGTTTATCTTTAGCTGGGATACCTTCATAG
>CAIOJG010000114.1 GCA_903858555.1 Candidatus Magasanikiibacteriota bacterium | reverse complement strand
CTTCATGGTATAACTCAAACGAAAAGGCTGGTGGTAACTTTCTTTGCTAACCACCAAAGCGGCGTGAGTTTCATGAGCGTTGGTAGCTGCTTTTGGAATCATGGTTGTCTGTTTAAGATTTGCATCCCAAACAACAGCTCCATAACCGTTATATATTGTTGTCCCACCGGTCCAAGGCGAAATGAGCGCAGACAAAGCAACCTTTGGCAACATAACCATAGCGGCCGGACTGTACGGTATAAAAGGGTTCGGAGTCATTGCCGAAGCTTGATTTTTAGGTATTAATAAACCAAAAATGGCTAAAATAACGATAAAAACAAGGTTTTTTGAAGTAGTATTTTTCATAGTATGTACTTTAAAAGTAACAACCTATAATAGCACAAAAAGACGATTTTGTCAATGTAAACAACAAACCCGTCGTGAAATACCCCCTCCTGATTTTTCTCCAAATGTTAGAGACAAATCAGGGAGCACGACGAGCTTGTTTTGACGCGTGGTCCCCTTTCAAATTTTTCTAGCAGTATCACACCGACCTCCGATTCGGCGATGATGGGCGACGACTGTGATAGCAGTAGTCGGCGTGCAAAAGGAACTCGCCTACGCTGACTGCGCCCCAGTGACCCTGGAAACGCTCCGGCGCGATATCTTTGCAAAACTCCTTCTTGAACATGGTCATTGCAGCGACCACCTCTTGGGCGGTCAACACCGTCTTGTCGCTAATCTTGTCTACACCAACACCACGGCTGTCTGCCAACAACTTCGTGAACCATTGGCGGATTTGTGGGTCCACCATCGACTCCAAAGTATCAACCGGAGCGGTCTTGGTCAGGATCAGAAGTTGACCCTGAAACCACTTCAACAACCAGTCGCGGATACGCATGATTTGGGGAATCATTCGTCACCTCCTTGCAGAACCACACGTCCTGCATATACAGTATACCCTAAATTGACAAAATGACCACCTCGTGTTATCATTAATTCATTAAACATTAAAACCGAGCTGACCGAAAAAACAGCACTTGGAAGAAAACACTAAAATTTGGCTAAAATGACTACAAATTTCAACATTTTAACGGCTCTATCTGCAACACAATCAGTCTCAAAATTGACTCTTTGCCAAGCCGACTCAAATGCTATCCGCGCTTAAGCCCGGATAATTTGTAATTTCACGTCCAATTTTTCTTCTAAGTTTGCCTTAAAGGGCATTTGCTGTCTTTCAGTTAGTTCTGAAAGATTTTTTATATATGAACTCACTTATCGTACTAGTCGTCGCTGTCATGGCGGCACTCATTGGTGCCGGTGTCGGGTATTTCATGCGCATGAAAATTGCTCAAGCCCAAGCCAACTCCATGGAAGCCAAAGCCGACCGCATGTTGACTGAGGCCAAAACCAAACAGCAGGAATTTATTTTAGAGGGAAAAGACAAAGCTCAGAAAATTGTTGACGAGGCTAAAAACGAGGAAAAGCAAATTCGTTTGGATATCCACAATGCTCAACAACGTTTAGAAAAACGTGAAATTGTATTTGATCAAAAATTGCTTGAATTCCAAGACACTCAAAAGGCACTCCAAGAAAAAATTGAGCGTGTCAAAGAAATCAAATTGGAAGTAGAAAACATCAAATTACAACAAACTGAAAAATTGACTCAAGTGGCCGCCCTTACCAAAGAAGAGGCTAAATTGGAATTGCTCCAAATGGTAGAAGAAGAAAACAAAGGCGATCTTTTTGCTCGCATCTCCAAGTTGGAAAAAGAATCTACTGAAGTATACGATGAAAAAGCCCGCGAACTCATGACTGACGCCATTATGCGTACTGCTTCTTCGCACTCGGCTGAGACCACTGGTTCCGTCATTCATTTGCCAAGTGAAGAAATGAAAGGACGCATTATCGGTAAAGAAGGCCGCAACATCAAGACTATTGAAAAATTGACCGGCTGTGAAATCGTGATTGACGACACTCCAGAGTCTATTATCATTTCTTGTTTCTCCTCTATTCGCCGTGAGGTCGCTCGTTTGGCTTTAGAAAAATTGATGGCCGACGGTCGCATTCAACCGGCTCGTATCGAAGAGTTTGTAGAAAAAGCAAAACAAGATCTTTCTATCACTATTAAAAAAGCCGGTGAAGAAGCTTTGTACAAAATGAACATCGTCGGTATTGATCCAAAATTGGTAAATATCGTTGGTCGTTTAAAATACCGCACTAGTTATGGTCAGAATGTTTTGAACCACTCGATGGAGACCGGTTACTTGGCCGGTATCATTGCGGCTGAACTTGGCGTGGACCAATCCAAAGCTAAAAAAGCTGGTTTCTTCCATGATATTGGAAAAGCTGTGGACCACGAAACTCAAGGTTCTCATCCAGAAATCGGTTATGCTATTTTGAAAAAATTCAATATGGATGATGATGTCTGCCAAGCTGCTCGCGATCACCATATTGATAAACCACAAAGTCTCTATGCTTGTATTGCCAAAGCCGCTGACGCTATTTCTGGCGCACGCATGGGCGCACGCAAAGATTCTTTTGAACAGTTTGTCGCTCGTTTGGAAGAATTGGAAAAGACCGTACATTCATTCCCTGGCATTGATAAAGTTTATGCTATCCAAGCTGGACGTGAAGTACGCGTATTTGTAAAACCAAATGAAGTGGATGAATACGGTGCTTACCAATTGGCTAAAGATATCGCTCATAAAGTAGAAGAAGAATTACAATATCCAGGTGAAATTCGTATTACTGTGATTCGTGAAAATCGAATTGTGGAATACGCACGCTAATTTGGCTGTGGAAAAGTTTTTTGCCTTATTGTAGCGAAAATTAAACTAGCGTGGTACAATATACATACTAAACGTTTGGCTGGTTATCCTTTTTGCTTTTTTGCCCGCGAGGGCAAAGGCATGTGCCTGTGGGCACATAAGCCCGCAAAATGGACAACCAACCAAACTGAAATATATTTAACATAATACTTGTAAACCTTAACTTAACACATATGAACAAAGCAGAACTTTCACAGGCTTTATCCGAGAAATTGAATATTTCAAAAAGAGAAGCTGAGGATTTTTTGAATACTTTCACCGACTTGGTGACTCAGGCTTTAAAAAATGACAACGAAGTAGTGCTCACTGGTTTCGGTGCATTTAGTTCAAAGACTCGCGCGGCTCGCACTGGTGTCAATCCACAGAAACCTACTGAAAAAATTCAGATCCCAGCGGTGAAAGTTCCAAAATTCAAAGCTGGCAAAGCTTTGAAAGATGCTTTGAAAAGTTAATCATTACAAATTAAAAACTCTTAGAGCAATCTAAGAGTTTTTTTATTATTCAAATTTTAAGTTATCCGTTTTTACGTTGTATCGTTTTAAAATTTTTGAAACTGACCCTCTGGTTGTATCCTTTAAACTATAGCCAAGTTTTTCTACTATTCTCACGATATCTTTTTGTGGCGCTTCTATTTCCAGATACGGAGGAATTCCTGGGTACTCATCTACCTCACAACGAATATTTGGAAGTATATATGAGGTGCGTTTTTTCTCGCGATGTTTGTAACAACGCATTCCAAGTTTTGTTAAAATTTTTTCAAAAATTTGTACATCTCCGACCGTGGTTTCTGTCTCTTCAATAATATTGGCGACCTTACCTTTTTGCACTCCGCCTTTATAAGTAACAAAAAAATTTTCTCCCATCTGTCTCAAACGCAGACCATGATTCTTTTTAGAAAGTATATGATTGTGAAAATCAAAAGTTTTATCAATAACCAAAACAGGGCCTTCTTTTTTTGCGCCCATAGCAAGAAGACTCTTTTCGATTTCTTGAGGGTTGATATTTAAAATTTTCAACTCAATCTCCTGCATATTGTGTCAAGGGGGAGAATTGAACTCCCGACCTCGGCGTTATGAATGCCGTGCTCTAACCAGCTGAGCTACCCTGACAAGTGACTCGTATATTATCAAAAAACTTGATAAAAGTCAATCGTTCGGGTACGATTAGACAGAACTAAGCCCACGGGCTAATCAAAGTGAGCACCCAATGAGCCAAGTTACAAAGCCCACCAACCCAGACGGCAAGTCGCCTGAAGGACAGCACCCACCCGCAAGGATAATCTCACCTGAAGAAGCGTGGAAGATTACCCGCGACCACCGAGGAAGCGGCCGAGCTCCGCCGGATGAAGATCCTGAACACGGCGGCGTCCTGTCGATCTACATCCCGGATGATCTGCGGGACAAGTGAGCGTTTCGTTCTGGTCTGCGAGCTGTGGGGAGGGGGCTTTCGCAAGATCGTCCCTAACCCTGCTAGCACTAAAATCATTTAGTGCTAGCAGGGACGATTTTGTAAAATAAAATACCTTGACCAGTTGGTCGAGGTATTTTTTTATTCAAACCGTCTGTTTACATAATAAAAAACATGATACAATGTTTACATATAATAAAATATATTATTATGTCCAAAAATCACGACTCGATTGAGTCAACACCTGAAAAAGGAGAAAAGGCCAGTTTGGAAAAATTAAAAAATCTATACGACCAAAGGCTAGACGCAATAACGGACATACCGTCCGAAAAACTCCGTGGTAACTTTTACAACTACGACTCTCGCCGCCCAAACAAAGAAATCTTTGATTTTTTATATTCATCTTATTCAGCCGAAAGAACACGCAGCCTTACCGAAGCTTGGATTGTAGAACTAAAAAGTGGACGTGGCACAATAATTGACCAAGCTGATTTTGTTAAATCTAGCACAGACACTATTAGTACGCTACGACAAAGAATTGCCGAACTAAGAAAAGACTCGGCTGAAAATTTACGTACGCCGATGTTACGCACTAGTACTTGGACAAAAGGAAAAAATTTTCCAAAAAGTGCAGAAATAGCTTATGCTGAAATTGGACAAGAAATTGATTTCGCGCAAAGTGATTTACAAGACGGCGTCGGAGACAAAGAACAAATTTTTGAGAGTCTCAGGCAGCTAGACGATATGTTAAGAGAGGATGCAAATTTATTTCGCTCACTCAACAATGAGATGTCTGAAATATTTAGCACCAGAGATCTGACGGAAAAATTGGACGACATTAGAATTACCACCGACATCATTACAAAAATGTCCACGGCCAAAATCGAATTGGCCAACACTCCACCTGCACCAGCAGAAAAATCTCGCTACAAATACGAATCAGGTGACTGGTCTGATAATCGACCACAATATCAAAATCCAGTCGAAGCACCAAGGCGAACCACTACACCAGCCTATTTTGAAATGTTTGGCTTAACTTTGGAAGATATGAAAGATCCGGCAGAATTTCAGAAAAAACTTAAAACTAAATATAGAACTCTGGCACAAGAAAGACATCCAGACAAACACCCAAACAATCCTGGAGCGACCAGAACTTTCCAAGATCTAAGCACTGCCAACGCTGCCCTATCGGACCCAAAAGAATTAGATAAATATTTATCACAATGGCAAAATGGAGCCAAAGAATAAGATTAAAAAAGACCGCGAGCTACGCGGTCTTTTTTAATTAGATGCTGGGATTATTTTTTAAAAAATTATTGACAACCTCTTCTACCGCCGCTGCATTTTCCGCCTTTTCCATTAGCTCGATGCGGAGCTCTTTGGCGTTATCAAAACCATTGACGTAAGCTTTATAATGTTTTTTCATTAGTTCAAAACCTTTATGTTCACCGAGCAACTCTTCAAACAATTTAGTGTGCTCAATCATGACTTTTAATTTTTCCGCAGTGGGAATTTCTTTGCCAATCATTGTTTTATTGAACAACCACGGATTACCAAAAATTCCACGACCAATCATTACCCCATCACAGCCGGTCTCTTCTACTTTCTGATAGGCTTCGGTCAAATTTTTGACATCGCCATTTCCCAAGATTAAAGTTTTGTCTTCACCGGTTTGAAGACGATCACGAATTTCTACCGCTTCTTTCACATGTTCCCAACGAGCAGGCACCAGCGACATTTCTTTGCGCGTGCGGGCGTGGACAGTAATAGCGGCTGGATTGGCGGACAACAATACCGGCAACCACTCGGCCAGCATATTTTTGTTATACCCAATTCTAGTTTTTACTGAGATGGGTAAATCTGGTGCACCAGCTTGAGTAGCTAAGATTATTTCCTTGGCCAATTCAGGTGTTTTTATCAGACACGCCCCCGCTCCCTGCTTCTCCACATTTTTATCTGGGCAGCCCATATTGATATCTATCCCATCAAAACCAAGTTCTTTTATGAGTTGGGCGGTTTTAAAAAATAATTCCGGTTTAGAACCAAAAATCTGCGCCACAATCGGGCGTTCACTTTCGTCATATTTAAAATCAATCATGAGATGCTCACGACCGCGCGACATCAGACCGTCGCACGACACAAATTCGGTCCAGATGACATCCGGTTTTCCGTGTTTAGCGATGACACGTCGAAAAGCACAGTCAGTGACATTGGCCATTGGCGCTAAAACCATGATTGGCTTTTTTAATTTTCCCCAGAATCCTTTGATCATAAAATATTGGCCTATTATGCCCGAGATATTTATAAAAGTCAATTACAGGCCATTTTTGCCCACAGTCTTATTTGGCTAATATTAGCTAAATTTTTATCAAAACATAAGCGTTTACCATTGACAAAATCCACGATAAATGCTATAATGGCCTCCTAATTAACAAGGAGATATCGCTGAGGTATCTTTTTTAATTTAGAAACCACAATGAATACGATTAAAACAAAAACAATCATTTTTATGCAGAAATTAGCCAAAATTTTGGCAATTATGCTAATCTTAGCCATTCCTATGGTGGCTAGTGCTCAAACTGTAAAAGTGGACTACAGTCAGAATCTTTTTACTGGCACTTCTATACAACCAGAGCACAGTACTTTATTTGCTTCCATTGACGACACCACCACAAATAAATACACGGACTCTGATGATGATTTGGCCAAAGCTCAGAGATTGGACGACTACTTTAACAAGCACGATATGCCTTTGGCTGGTCACGGGATAGAATTTGTCCGCGCTGCCAACAAATATAACGTGGATTGGAGATTGGTCGCCGCTATCGGCGTGCGTGAATCTTCTGGTGGTAAGCATATGATGAACAACAACCCGTTTGGTTGGGGTTCGGCCAAAATTAAATTTAACGATTTTGGCGAGGCTATCGATGTAGTAACTAGCAACTTGGGTGGTTATAACCCAGACACGGCTAAATATTATAAAGATGCGGATACCAAGAAAAAATTGTGGTATTACAACGGCTCGGTTATCACTAGTTACCCACACGAAGTGATGAACATCATGGAAATGGTCTAAACGAATAAAACATCCCGACTCAATCGGGATGTTTTTTATTTACAAATTACCATATTTTTGATATCCTTTCCCCACTATGGCCACGTTACTGACAATTGAAAAACTAAACAAATCCTACCACCAACAAGCGCTTTTTAAAGACGCTGATTTAGCGATCCACAGCAAACAAAAAATTGGGGTGATTGGTCGCAACGGTGCCGGAAAATCTACTCTCTTTCGCATGATTGTAGGACAAGAAAAACAAGACGCCGGCATTATTGCCATCCAACCCATTACCCGCTTGGGATATTTAGAACAACACCAAGAAATCAATCCTGATGAAACAGTCTTGGAATTTTTAGAACGTACCTCTGAAAAAGAAAATTGGCAATGCGCCAAGGTGGCTGGAAAATTTGAGATTAAAAATGACCTGCTCAACGCCAAACTTTCGGCGCTATCCGGTGGTTACCAGATGCGGGTGCGTTTGTCTTCGATGCTACTCAAAGAACCGAATCTTTTTTTATTGGATGAACCGACCAACTATCTAGACGTGCATACCCAGCTACTACTAGAAAAATTTTTACGTGATTATAGCGAATCATTTTTGATCATCTCCCACGATCGTGAATTTTTAAAACGTACTTGCGAACAGACTTTAGAAGTTGAACAAGGTCAAGCAACTTTATACCCTCGACCGATTGATGAATATTTGGCCTATAAAGAAGAACGTCTCGCTTTTGCCAAACTTTACAACAAAAAAATCGAACGTGAACAAAGACATCTACAAACTTTCGTGGATAAATTTAGATATAAAGCCAGCAAAGCTTCACAAGCGCAAAGCAAACTCAAGGCGATTGAAAAGTTGAAGAAACTGGATATTCAAAGTCCACTTTCTACTGTGCGAATAAAAATCCCAAATGTAGAGACCAAAAAAGGATTACTTTTTAGAAGTGAAAAGTTGGTGATTGGTTATCCAAATAAAACGATTGCCGAAAATATTACGCTAGACATAGACCGTGGCGAACACGTCGCGATTCTCGGTGACAACGGTCAGGGCAAAACAACATTTTTAAAAACTTTAGCCGGCGAACTACCAGCGATTGGCGGTAAATTTAAATGGACAGTGGATTCTACTTTCGCCTACTACGCTCAACATGTACCAAACGCTTTAAATCCAGAAGATAAAGTCTGGGGGCATTTGCGTACCCACGCTCCAAGCGAAATCAACGATGAGGAGATTTTAAAAATGGCCGGAAACTTTTTGTTTCATGAAGGCGATTTAGAAAAAAATATATCCATGCTCAGTGGTGGTGAAAAAGCTCGTTTATGTTTAGCAAGTATTTTATTGTCTAGAAGTAAAGTTTTACTTCTAGACGAACCGACCAACCATTTAGATTTTGAAACCGTCGAAGCGCTGGGTTTGGCACTGGAAGAATTCAATGGCACCGTGCTATTTATTAGTCATAATCGCACTTTTGTGAATTCCGTGGCGACGATGATTATTGAAATGAAAAATGGTGAAGTGCGTCGCTACCCAGGCACTTATGAAGAATATATTTACAATCTTGAACAAACCATGGAGCCGGATCAAAAGGAGGAAGCTATCGAAATTAAACCAAAACGAACGGACG
>CAIOJG010000113.1 GCA_903858555.1 Candidatus Magasanikiibacteriota bacterium | reverse complement strand
AGTGAAGGTTTGCACCAAGCTATAGAGGCGCAAGAAAAAGTAGCGATTCAACGCGAGAGTCGCACGATGGCTACGATTACTTTCCAAAATTATTTCCGTCTGTACGAAAAACTTTCCGGTATGACCGGTACGGCTGTTACCGAAGCGGAAGAATTTAGTAAAATTTATAAACTCGAAGTAGTGGTGATCCCAACTAATAAAAATAATTTGCGTTTTGATCATCCGGATAGAATTTATAAAACTGAAGAAGCAAAATATCAGGCGATTGCTGTCACGGTCAAAGAATTGCAAGCTAAAGGCCAACCGGTTTTGATCGGTACTATTTCGGTAGAAAAAAATGAACAACTGGGTTTGTATTTGGAACGTGAAGGCATAAAGCACGAAATTTTAAACGCAAAAAATCATGAACGTGAAGGCGAAATCATCGCTCAAGCTGGACGCGCCGGCGCGGTGACTATTGCCACCAACATGGCTGGTCGTGGGGTGGATATTATTTTAGGTGGTAATCCACCGGACAAAGACGAAGCGCAAAAAGTGCGTGAGGCTGGCGGTCTATTTGTTATCGGTACCGAGCGTCATGAGAGTCGCCGTATCGACAATCAGCTACGTGGTCGCGCGGCTCGTCAGGGTGATCCGGGGGCGACTCAATTTTATCTTTCTACTCAAGATGATTTGATGCGTATTTTTGCGGGTGACCGTATTCGCTCTGTGATGGAAACTTTGCGCGTGCCTGATGATATGCCGATAGAGCAACGTTCAATTACCAAGATTATCGAATCCGCTCAGAAAAAAGTGGAAGGTTTCCATTTTGATTCTCGTAAAAATCTTTTGGAATATGATGATGTTTTAAATCGTCATCGTGAGGTAGTGTACGGAAAACGTAAACAAGTTTTAGAAAATTTTGAAAAACAAAAAAATGATCAGCTTGGTGAAGGTGAAAAATCTTTGCAGACTTTAATCTTGGATATGATTGAAGCGGAGATCGAACAGCTCGTATCTTTTCATACCAATGCCGAAGATAAAAGTCAGTGGGATCTTGAGGAAATAGAAAAAGCGGTTTCCACTATTTATCCTTTACGTCCGGAAGAAAAAGAAAAATTACTTGGACTCGGAGAGCATGGTGAAGGAAAATTGGAAGCAGTGGAAGAGCGTACTCACATCATCGAATTTTTGACCAACTTGGCGAAAGAAAAATATCAGAAAATGTTGGTGGAGGCGATTGGGGAAACATCAATCCAACTCGAAGCCGAAAAACAAATTTTGTTGCGCGCGATGGATAGTTTGTGGATTGATCATTTGGTGTCTATCGATTATTTGCGTACCGGTATTGGTCTGCGTGGCTACGGTCAGCGTGATCCGCTCGTGGAATACAAAAAAGAAACCTATCGCATGTTCAACGAATTGTTGGCCGCGATGCAACATGAAGTGGTTTATAACATTTTCAAAATCAGTGTTGGAATTCACATGGCGGAAAACATGATGAATAAAAAGAATTTGGTTTACAGCGGCTCGGACAAAGAAGAAAAAATCGCTGATCCGGGGAAAATAAAAAATGAAATGGGTGATAAAGTCGGACGTAATGATTTATGTCCGTGTGGGAGTGGGAAGAAGTATAAGAAGTGTCATGGAAATGGATAAATTTAAAAACACACCAAAATTAATTTGGTGTGTTTTATTTTAAAAGCGTTTATATCACTCGCATAATCTGAAAATATTAAAGTATATTTTCAAATTACGAGGCGAGTGATATTTTATTTCCTCCATCCCACTGCCCGCTTTTTTGGCGAGTGGGATTATGGCTCTGGTGGTCGTCGCGTGAGCGGTGACTCAGTTCGTCAGATCGATGAACACAATCTGGCTCCGACGGACAAGCTGCCGCAGGAACTCCGGCACCTCGGCCGTTTGATCAGCGCCAACGCCACGTTGCTTCCGCTTCTCCTGGTCCGCAGCGCGCACATCTTCCGGCAACTTCTCGTAGCGCTCTTTTTGGTCCGCTTCGTCAAGCGACAGGTTGGCCTTGGCCATCTGCTGGAAGACGTGAGCCGCTTCGTCGCCCTGGAAGTTGCCTTCAGCGACGGCGTTGTTGAGACCGCCGAAAGCGCTTTCCAAGTTGTAGAAGGTGGCGGACTTGGGTTTGCCGTTGAGCTCCCGGATCTCGCCATGCGGCAACGGATAGCCGTAATCGTCGCACAGGACGAAGTTGAAGCTCGGGACGAACTCCGTGCCGAGATCCGCCTCGAGCGTCTTCTTGATGATGTCGGCGAAATTCTGACACAGGCCAGCCTCCGTCACCTTCAAGAAGAGGGCTTGCGCCTCCGCTTCCGTGCAGAGCTTTTGCTCCGTGAATTCGGCCAGTGCGTCGCGAGCCTGATCCAGTGAGAACACCGGAAAAGGCGGGGCGCCTTCGACCACGTGGATGTAACCGTACGGAATGCCAAGCAGTTTCAAAAACTGCGCTTTGGTGCCAATCTGAAACATGATGTTGTCTCCGAGCATCTACCTACACCAAAGTGGTGTACCCCTCATCGGTGTTGCTCATCTGAATTGATGTTACGAGGGGGAATAATAACCCAACACTACTTAGGCAATTATTTACCCTCATAACTTTTTGAAAGAACAAAATTCGTCTTAAATTAAAAGACTTTTTAAGATACCAAATTTGTTTGGTTTTGTCAATCGTATTGGTTAATTCGTTTTTTTATTTACTTATCAACAAATCACATTTGACCCCCCCCCATTTTTTCGTATACGATTCATATGCTGCAATCTCGTAGCTCTTTTCAGAGGTGTTCCAATGAAGAAAGGCAAAGAGATCAAGTTTGTTGTAACGAAGCTTTCTCCGATCCAACAGGTGTTGGAAGAAATCCACAATCAGGGACTGAAGCGCGTCAGTGCAGATTCGCTGGAGTCTCTGGGAATTGTGGCGGTAACCGCCGGCAAACCTTGGATTGCCGCCCTTTTGAGTGGTGGTCACTTGCAAGATGTGCCTGGTGGTAGTGGTGAAAAAATTGGTCGTGCAACGTCGTACGTTGTCGTCCAAAACATCGAGGTTGTCGTCAAAGACACGCCAGAAGTTGTTCCTGAGGAAAAGGCCGTTCCTTCGCCGGAGCATCCACCTCCGCAGGTTTTGCCACCGCCCACATCGGAAGAAAAGCGATATCTGCGCAGTCTGCGCGAAGAAGTTTTCATAGTAGTGATGGAGCTGAAAAAGAAGGAAGTCGTCCTCGGAGATGCTGCTGTTGAAGCGGCGTTTCAGGAGGTGTCTGCCAACCTCAAACTCATTCACACGCTGGAAGAATTCTTCGCGGTCTGCGAACAGCTGGCAAGCAGGAATTACCTGTTTGTCAAAACTGCCCGCGGTTACTACCTGCTGCAAGAAGAGCTCAACCGGCTCAAGTTTGCGCACATGGGAGACCAGCGGGAGACAGCCGTGCCGGCAGCGACCAAGCCTGTGGTGCAAGACGAACCCCCGCCACCGAAGGTTGACGAGAGGCTGACCATGTCTGATCCTAGAGTTCAGGCGATAGTTGCCCAACCGTGGTTCGGCGATTTCCTGCGAGAATTCAGCGCCGGTCTTTCGCGTGATCTTCTCGGGAGAAAGAGGCGGCGAAGTTGCTGAACAACAAGTACTCCACCTTCCATACAAGTATGGTGGACAGCAACGCAGACAACCAGTTCCGAAAGGGAGCGGCGCTGGTCAGATCATTCGACCGCCCGCATTCCCTTAAGATTATAACTTGGTTATAGTTTTAAGCGACGGGCGGTCTTTTGATTTATTTTTTTGGCCACCTCGTTATTTTGACTTAAAATAAGTATAAGGGTATAATTTTAGTACTATAATTGATCCAAATACCAATAATATATGCCAGAAAAAAGGTTGCCACACATGAATTTTGAGCACCTGACCACATCAAACTCAAATGAGGTTCGCGGACTCGAGAGAAAATTTAATTATGCCGATTCTGTCAGCGTTGAGCATGTCGTTGAATGTGCAAGAAAAATTGCTGACAAAATTAACGCAAGTCAAAGTGTTGAAGAACAAAGAATTTTTATAGTTGATTTATTTAGCGATAATTCAATTATTGATATGATGGAATCTTTTTTTGTTGATTACAAAGAAGAGTCAGAAACAAAACAAGCTGTCATAGCATCTGTCAAAGCAATTAAACTTAGAATTATTAGAGAACTTGAAAAGTTTTTGTCACCAGGTCTATATTTATTTGTAGTAAAAAATCTTGAAGAAGGCTCTAATAAAATAAAGATAGTAGCTGACGATAAGCTTCAGGAGTCATTTTTTAAAGAAACGAATATAATCAAGCATGATGTATTTACCATTCCTCTTAGACAAAGTTTAGAAAGATTGACCGGTGCTTTTGATGCTCTGCCAAACTCAGAAGAGATGCCGTATGTTGTTAAGCCACAGATAATAAATAATCCAGTCGAAAGACATAGTGCCATTAGTTATATAGTGTCTAAACACGAGATTATTACCGTTGAACAAATTCTAAACAGAGAAGATCCAAAATTGTCTGTTCGAGATGTACTGAAGGCCTTAACAGATTCTCTACGGGGCGCAAAATTTTTATCAAACAACAGATTAACTCTGACTGACATTTCTAGTACTGTTCCAGGTAGAAATATTGCTTATCACGGTGGAAGCTCGGTTGGTTTTCAGACCGGAATTTATTTTTCACCAGAAGAACAGGTAGCTGTCATTTTTCTTTCCAACAGAAGCGGGGATAGTGGTTCGAAAATTTGTGAAAGTATTTTTGATTTGATTAAATTTTAGTTTAGGAATAAAAAACACCCGAAAATGATTGGGTGTTTTTATTTTTTATTTCAAGACTGTCACTACTATAGTCACAAAATATTTATGAGTATAGTGGTCGGGACAGTATTGAAAACTTCCGCAATTGTTCCCACGTCAGATTTTCTGCCCGCCAATCAAAATGGCGGTCTGAACCGCCAGATCCGCCGCATGCTCCTTGCACGCCGGATTGTCGCAGCTGCGCATGAACGCGGGGTAGTAGCCTGGCGTGTCCAGCGGGAACGTGGCCACGATCGTGACCTTTTCTTCACATTTCAAGCACCATTGACGCGTGCCTTCGGGTGGGTTGATGAAGATAACCTGTGCTCTCGTAAGTGCCATTGTCTCTGCTCCTAGCGAGTCGGATGTTTGCTCGCTCTACAGTCAAACTATCAAGATTATATATATAAGTCAACTAATATTAGTTTGACTTCCCACACCAAATCCATTAGTATTTCCATACTATCTCGTCGTGAGATATTTTGGGAAAAAGACAATGACAAAGCGTAGCGCATCCACACCAACCAGTCAGGGCGGTCTCGAATATCATTTGCACACCAAGCGGGGTGATATCGCGGCCAATTGTCTGCTGGTTGGTGATCCTGGTCGGGCGGAAATTATCGCCGAGCAGTTTCTTCAGAACGCTGTTCGTGTTGGCGACGGACATCGGGCATTCGTCATCTACACGGGAGAATACAAGGGGTTCAATGTATCCGTCATTCCCACTCACATGGGATGTCCTTCGACGGGAATTGTTCTTCCTGAAGCAGTGCGTTCAGGCGCACGGCGGTTCATCCGTGTGGGTTCCAGCTCTACCCTTCAGAAAGAGCCAAACGTCGGTGATTCGGCAATCTGCACTGGCGCCGTTCGTCTCGACGGCGCGAGTCCAAACTGGGCACCGATCCAGTTTCCAGCGGTCGCTGACTACCGTGTCGTTCACGCCCTTGTTGAAGCCGCCACAAAGCTCGGACTCCCGTATCACACGGGAATCGGGGTGACTACGGATTGCTTCAACGAAGGTCAAGCTCGGCCCGACTTGTTCAACGACGGTTGGATCCCGCCACGCCTTTTGGAACAGCACGAGGAGCTGACCAAGCGTGGGTGCCTCTTCTATAGCATGGAGGAGGCCGCTCTGTTTGTGTGGTGTTTGACCCACAGTCGGAGCGAATACGGCGAACTGCTCGCTGGCGCTGTGGATGCCATTTACGGCAATCGCGTGACCGGTGCTTTTGCTGAGATGGGCGTGGAAAACGCCATCAGCATCGCGCTGGAAGCCTTCATTATCTTGAACATTCGCCATCCCATGGGCTGACTGTTCACGATTTCGTGTCGGGGGCACACGCAGTTTTTTTCCTCCTCAGCCCTCTCCATTAGTACATAATATTTTTGTGTGTTGGTGGAAGCTGAGGAGTAAAATAAATAAAAAAGATCTCATTGTAATGATGGGATCTTTTTTAATGTTTAAATTTTTTTTGTAAAGTGGTATACTAAATTTATATGAATCCAATCTTATCCGTAATTTTTCTCAGTATCCTTGGTGTGGTCGGTGATTTTTTTATTAAACAATCCGGCAACGGTGAAAAGTTTATGAACCTCAAATGGTTTATACCTGGTATGTTGATGTACGTGTTTTTATCATTCGGATGGTTTTATGTGATGAAACAAATAAAATTATCATCGTTAGCGGTGGTTTATTCCTTGTCTACCGTTTTGTTGTTGGTGGCTATTGGTGTTTTTTACTTCCATGAACAATTAAATATTAGAGAAGTAGTTGGTGTAGTTTTGGCTGTGCTGTCCGTCTGTTTGTTGAGTCGGTTTATTTAAATCGGCTCATTGACTTTTTTAAAAAATAAGCTAACATATCATCAGGTTTCACCAAACACGTGAGTTTGCATTTCGCAAGCTTGGCGTAAGTAGGGATTTTGACTCGGAGGGTTTGTCATGAAGCCGTTCCATTTTTATTCGCCTGAGTTTTTTGATTTGGTTGGATCACGGGCATTCATCGGCGGTTTGATTGCGTTGGCGCTGGGCGGTTTTGTGCTGGTGAACATCATTCGCAGCCTCATCCCCAAGCGGGTCAAAACGAACGTGCCGGTCGCGGTGCCGTTTGCCGCCATTGGGACACCTCCCGGAGGCAAGTTGTCTCCTGAAACTTTCCGGCAGATCCTTTTGGATTCTGTGGAAGTGGCAGAGTTTGATCCCGACGACTGTGACGCGCTCATCCTGGACTGTCTCCAGGACATTGCCGCGATCAAGTTCACGGTTTTGCTGGCAGATCACGAGGTCACGCCGGACACCACCATCAACGAGCTGATCGGCTTGTTGTACGACAAATACCTGCTGCGCGGGTAGAGGAGGTTAGATAAAAACAGGGCGGAGGACGAAAATTTCGACCACCAAACTGCTTTGCATTCAAAATTTGTTTGCAAAACAGTGTGGTCGATTTTTTATTTTATCATAAAAAACATTGACTTTTTCGTAAAATAGTGTAGTATCTAAGCAGATTTTCCCGCACGAACAACTTGTGCGTCGCGAGTCTGGCACCTGAACAATCGAGAGGTTTCTCATGACTACCTGCGCAACTTGTCCGCAACCGCCCGTTGTCGGTTCCTACAGTGATTTCGTGAAGCTGCTTTCGGACAAAATGGGCGTGGATCTCGCTCAAGACAAGGTGACGTCGGCCCAAGAATTCTCAGACATGCAAAAGGCGGCCAACGAGCTCTTTGACGACATCGTCTTCAGCTTGAGGTGGTCGCACCAAGTCATGCGCAGCACCTGGCTTCGTCGTCTTCACCAACAGTATTTGGAGGCGTAACACGCCAAGGAGAAGAGAAAGTGCCTATCCGTGCCCCTCCCCATTAAATTGGGGTAGTGCGGAGGAAGAATCATCGACCACCGTACTGCCTTGTATACAAAATTTGTACATAAGGCAGTGTGGTCGGTGATTTTTTATTTGGGTTGATTTGGCTGTGTTTATCTGGTAGTATTAAATAGTTAATTAAAGTTTTTTATTATGTCGCTAGCTACCAAACAAGTAATGATGGTTGATGAAAATGACAATGATTTAGAAGTGGTGTCTAGAGAAAGAACACACAAAGAAGGTTTGCTGCATCGCATTGCCGTAGTTTATTTGGTTCGCGACAATGGAGATGTTTTAGTTCAGGAAAGAATGAGCGGCCGGTTAGATCACTCAGCGGCTGGGCACGTTGATCTCGGTGAAGATTATTTTACAGCTGCTAAGCGTGAACTAAAAGAAGAACTGGGAGTGGATTGTGAATTGGTAGAATTGGGAAAAATAATGTCCGATGAAGTAGAACCAGAAGCGGGGGAAAATCGCATTCGCCATTTTTCCATGGTTTATGTTGCGAACTGCGAACCTGGCGAATTAGTTAAAGACGAAGTGAAAAGTGTGTTTTTGGCAAATCCACAAGAAGTTTTTGAACAGATGAAAAATGATGTTGGTAATTATAAATTCTGTGGCGGTTTTAAAGCTTCTTTAAAATTTTATTTGGATAAAAAATTGGTTTAAATATGAATAGAACAGACTTTGAATTTTTTTTGCAGACACAAGAAAAAAAGCACGTTATTTTTGATTTTGATGAAACTATTACCAAGTTGTTGGTTGATTGGAGTTATTGGCGCAATGATATGCGCAAGAAAATTATTGAAATAAATTATCAGGTGGAAAAAGAACATTATTCCGGAAATGAGTTGGTGCCGGTGGCTTTAGAGATTTTAGATTCTGCCAAGAAACACGCCGAACTGTATATCTGGTCTTCCAACGACAAGCGTACGATTGAACCGATTGTCAAAGAGTTAAACGTTGACACTTTGTTTGATAAAATTGTTTCACGCAATGATGTCACTTATATCAAACCCAATCCAAATGGTTTTGATTTGATT
>CAIOJG010000112.1 GCA_903858555.1 Candidatus Magasanikiibacteriota bacterium | reverse complement strand
CCAGAATAAATAAATTAAAAAATGAAATAGGTTATACCGAATAATTATGAAACTAATAATTGCTTTGGGAAATCCCGGTCATGAATACGAACTAACCCGCCACAATGCCGGTTGGATGGCTTTGGATAAATTAATCGCCCAAGAAAAATTAACCGGAAAAAAATCCGCTAAAATGCAGGCCGAAACTTTTGATCTAAAACTCGGCCGCACTAAAGCTATCTTGGCCAAGCCAATGACTTTCATGAACAACTCCGGCATGGCCGTACGCGCTTTGGTAAATTTTTATCGCTTTTTAGAAAAAGATATTATCGTAGTTCACGATGACAAAGATATCCCGGTTGGTGAAATCCGCATTCAGACCAATCGTGGCGCGGCCGGACACAACGGCATCAAATCCATCATCGAAACTTTAGGCACCAAAGATTTTACTCGCGTCCGTATCGGTGTTGGCCCAATTGAAAAAGAAAAAATTGCTATTATCAGCGACTTTGTATTAAATAAATTCACTAAGGAGGAGTTTAAAATATTACAACCCGCACTCGACAATGCCATTGCGGAAATCAAACGCCTCGCTTTGATGGAGTAATCTTTAGGCTGTGAACTATCACGCTTGGTTGGCTCACTTTCCAAAAATCACTTACCGTCGTTATTCTCATCTCAAAGAATATTTTTTTGATTTAAAAAATTTATACGATGCCGAGCTGGATGAAATAATCAAAGCCGGAATCGAAGACACCATTGCTTTTGAATTTTTAACTTGGCGCGATCAAAATCCAATTGATAAAATTTTAGAACGTTTAGAAAAAGAAGAAATCAAAACCGTGTCACTAGGAGAACCGCTTTACCCTGCTCTCCTTGCCGAAATCACCGACCCACCACACACACTTTTTTATCGCGGCATTTTACCACCCAATGAATCCCCGGCCTTGGCTGTAGTTGGCACACGTCGACTCACCACATACGGACAAACCATTTGTGAAGATCTAGTGACTTCGCTAGCATCACAAGGCGTTGTCATCGTCAGTGGCCTAGCTCTAGGCATAGATGGTGTCGCCCACAAAACAACTATCGACGCCAAAGGCACGACCGTCGCTGTGCTCGGCTCTGGCTTGGACAACAAACATATTTATCCGGTCGAGCACCAATCACTAGCGAAAAAAATTTTAGAAAATAACGGTGCTTTAATCTCCGAATATCCACCGAATTTCCAAGCGCAAAAATATACGTTTCCTGCCCGCAATCGCATCGTTGCTGGTCTGACACTCGGCACCCTGGTAATCGAAGCCCCAAATAAATCCGGCGCGCTTATCACTGCCCGCTGTGCGCTAGATTATAATCGTGAAGTGATGTGTATACCACACAATATTACTTCTCCCACCGGTGAAGGACCAAACAACCTTATCAAATTTGGTGCCAAACTTATTACCGAACCAAACGACATTTTAGAAGCGCTAAATTTACAAACTATAAAACAAATTGAAACAAAAATAAAACCGGAATCAAATGACCCAACAGAAATTAAAATTTTAAATTGCCTTACCAAAGAACCAAAAAATATTGATCGGATTATTTTGGAAACAAAGCTAGATAGCGCCACCACCAACTCCACTTCGGTAATGATGGAAATAAAAGGATTAATTAAAAATGTTGGTGGTATGAATTATATTAAGCTAATTTGAAAACCAACTTCATTTCCTTTTCCCAAATCAAAAATCTGAACTTTTATATCCTTCACCTTGTCCCCCACTTTAATATCTCCCAGTGAAACTTCGGTCCTATTTTTTTCTCCAACCAATTTAACAGTATTATTTTTAACATCCAAAGCTGCCACGCGTTGTCCTTGCATATCTTTCATCCCGAGCTTTCTAAAAAAATTTTCCACATCAAAATTTCTTTGTGGAAAAGATTTTTGTAAACGATCTTTCAAAATACCAGCAGCAATTGTTTCTTGTCCTTGTTTTTCAAACAAACTACTATACACCACTCCAACCACTTCTTTGTTTTCTTTACCCAGCGCTGTTTCAGCAACACGCTGTGATTCTTCAAGCGCGAGACGTGAACGTTCCTGTGATTCAAGCATGTCTTTGACTCTCTGCACCTCCGCCTCATCAAAAGTACCCAGTTCTTCATTCAAAGCCCTGATCTCCGCGCCAATATTTTGCAAACTTTCTCTATCGGCCTTAACTCTGTTAAAATAAAAATCCTGAGACTGTTTAGTACCGGGAAAACTCATTAATACTTTGTCATCATCAGGACCTACAATTTTAGTAGAACCTTCTCTTGGATTATCACGATGTTTTATCGCAGCTTGACCGGCTTTGTCCAAATTTTTTCCTTGTTTATCCACCACCTCAGACTGACCGGCTTTCAACTTATCAATTTGAGCTAAAATCTGTTTAATTCTGTCTTTGTTACTTGTACCAGACCGAACATCCGCTTCACCAGTCATATCTACTATAGTACTTCTGTCCGCTCTCGTTCTGTTTGGAGACATTACCATATCAAAATCAAAATATAAAAATTAAAGCTGTTTTTAAATTGTTATTTTATCTCAACCTGCTTACAATATATATCGGTATGATTTTTACCATAGCCCACTGTTATCAAGACTTCCACCGGCTTGGAATCAATCGTCAAACCATCAATTTTAACCACCTTTTCTAAACCGACAACTCCCGCATACGGATCAATTTTTTCATAACCAACCACTTCTGTCTGGTCAGACAAATTTCTAATATCGGCAAAAATATCCAAATTTTCTACCGCTTTTGCCAATTCCATTTGATCGGTAAAATCTCGCTTTGACAATGCTTGCAAAACTTCGTTTTCAATATTTCTACTTTCAAAACCGGTCTCTCCAATTCCGGTATTTCCCACAAAATGCTCAACAACTTTTTTCTTGATTGGATTATCTTGGTCATCAGCAATTTCCTCCGGCACCAACTCGGCATCTGTCGGAGCATTCACTATATCCTCAAATCCAAATTCAATCTCTTCGCCTTCTCCAATCGGTCCTTTTGGTCCAGTCTCAATCATAAAAACAATTTAAAAAATTATGCTTAAATTATAGTTAAAATTGACATTTCTGTCAAAATGCATTATGTTATGTGGGAAATAATTTTATATTATGTCCAAACTTGTTATCGTCGAGTCCCCTGCTAAAGCTAAAACAATTTCTAAATTTCTCGGTAAAAAATTTGTCGTGAAGTCTTCTTTTGGTCACGTCCGCGACCTCCCAAAAAGTAAAATGGGGGTCGACACCGCCAATAATTTTGAACCACATTACATCGTCAGCCGCGACAAAAGCAAAGTCGCCAAAGAATTAAAAGCCGATGCCAAAGGCAAAGAAGAAATCTTATTCGCTACCGATGAGGACCGTGAAGGAGAAGCTATTTCTTGGCATTTAGCCCAAATTTTAGGTGTCGATCCAACCAAAGCCAAACGTATTGTTTTTCATGAAATTACCAAGACTGCTATTGAAGAAGCGATTTTGCATCCTCGCCCACTAGATCTAAAAATGGTTGACGCCCAACAAGCGCGTCGTATTTTGGATCGCTTGGTTGGTTATGAACTCTCTCCTTTCTTGTGGCGCAAAGTCGCCAAGGGTTTGTCCGCTGGTCGTGTGCAAAGTGTAGCCGTGCGCCTGGTCGTAGAACGCGAACGCGAAATCAAAGCTTTTAACCCGGAAGAATATTGGACTATCGAAGGTAACTTTGCCAATTTAGAAAAAATAAATTTTACGGCCAAGCTCAGCGCCACTCCAGAAAAAAAGTTGGAGAAGTTGGATATTAAAAATGAAGACACAACCAATAAAATTTTAGCCGATTTAAAAAATGTTTCCTATATTTTAGATTCCGTGGAGAAAAAAACTTCTCACCGCAATCCGCCACCTCCATTTACCACTTCATCTTTGCAACAAGACGCCAACAACCGTCTTGGCTTTTCCGCCAAACAAACTATGCGCTTGGCTCAACAACTATATGAAGGTATCGAACTCGGCTCCCAAGGTTCGCACGGTTTGATTACTTATATGCGTACCGATTCGGTAAACATGGCGCAAAAATTTTTAGATGATTCTCGTGATGTTATCACCGCCGACTTTGGACCAAAATACGCTTTGGATAAGCCACGTCTTTACACCAATAAAAGTAAAAATGCACAAGAAGCCCACGAAGCCGTGCGCCCGACTGAAGCCGCTCGCACTCCAGATTTGGTCAAACCATTTTTAGATAAAAATCAATTTAGACTTTACGAATTAATTTGGAATCGCGCGATGAGTACTCAGATGGCTCCTGCCGAAATTTCCTCTACCGGTGCCAACATCATCTCCACCAATAAATATGTTTTCCGCGCTAGCGGCCAGACTGTAGTCTTTGATGGTTTCTTAAAATTGTATCCAGACAAAAATCGCGATAATGCTTTACCAAATTTAGTAAATGGTGAAGCTGTAAAATGCGAGGAACTAAAACCAGAACAACACTTTACCGAACCACCCGCTCGCTACAACGACGCCGGCTTGGTCAAAGCTTTGGAAGAGCACGGCATTGGTCGTCCTTCTACTTATGCGCCAACTATCGCTACTATCGAAGATCGTGGTTACGTCGAACGTGACGACAAGAAACGTTTACAACCACGCGACATTGCTTACACTGTCAACGATTTACTAGTACAACATTTTCCAAAAATCGTCGACTTAGAATTCACTGCCAAGCTCGAAGAAAGTTTTGATGAAATCGCGCGTGGGGAAAAAGAATGGCAACCAGTGATTGGCGAATTTTATTTCCCTTTCAAAGAAACTCTAAAAGCCAAAGAAATCGAACTTCCGGATAAAGTAAAAATCGAAGATGAACAGACTGATGAGGTCTGTGAAAAATGCGGCAAACCAATGGTCATCAAAAATGGCCGCTTTGGAAAATTCATGGCTTGCTCTGGATATCCAGAATGTAAAACTACCAAAAATATTGCCAACCTCACCGGCGTCAAATGTCCAAAATGTGGACTGGGCGAACTGGCCGGTCGCAAAAGCAAGCGCGGGAAAATGTTTTATGGTTGTAACCGTTATCCAAACTGCGACTTCGCTCTTTGGGACAAACCAACCGGTGAAAAATGTGAAAAATGTGGATCGCTTATGACTCAAAGTTTCAAAGGTGACGTAAAATGTTCCAACAAAGAATGCGTCTCCAACGCTTCAACCAAAGACAAAGAAGAAAAAGAATAAGTATGGAAAACGAAGAGGAACAAATTTTAAACTCTCCGACCAATAAAAAAATTATTGGTATCGTGATTTTTTATTTTTTGATCACCTTTATTTTATCTCGTTTGATGGTCTATCTGGTCATCGGCCAATGGTTGCCAAACTTTTTCTTGACCATCCGAGGGGTACACATCCATCATTTTACTTATGGCGTGTTAATTTTAGTAGTACTAGGGCTCTATTTTATCTTGCGCCGCCCCAATGTAAATTCAGCCAGTTTTAAAATTTGTACCGCCCTCTATGGCATCGGACTGGGTTTGACCTTTGATGAATTCGGCATGTGGGTGCGCCTGGCCGATCAATATTGGGTCCGTCAAAGCTATGACGCCATCGTGGTAATGCTATTATTTTTGCTAAATATCGCTTATTTCCGCGAAGTTAAAAGCGGAGTCCACGAAATAGAAAGGCTAATTAAAGCCATTTTCCGCCGATTGTTCTCCATCTAAAAGATATTGACAAATCGAGAGTTTTGTTATATAATCACAATATTAATCAGGTGGGATCTCGACCATTCGAGAGCTAGTACCACTAAGATTCCGATTTAGTCGGAGTTTAAAAAATATGGCCAAACTAAGTAAACGCATGGCAGCGTTAACAGCCAAAGTAGACAAAAACAAAGTCTACTCCCTCGACGAAGCTATCAAGCTCGTCAAAGAAACATCAAATGTAAAATTTGATGCCAGCATCGAAGTTCATGCAAATTTGGGTATTGATCCAAAAAAAGGCGACCAGTTGATCCGCTCCACTGTGGTCTTGCCACATGGTGTAGGTAAAACAAAAAAAGTAGCTGTCTTTGCTTCCGCTGATAAAGAAAAAGAAGCCAAAGAATCCGGCGCTGATGTCATCTACTTTGAAGAAGATCTAAAAAAATTGAAAGATACCGGTAAAATCGATTTTGAAATCGCTGTTACCACTCCAGACATGATGCCTAAAATGGCTTCTGTAGCTAAAGTTCTTGGTCCAAAAGGTTTGATGCCTTCTCCAAAAACTGAAACTGTAGGACCAAACTTGAAAAAGATGGTTGATGAATTGAAAAAAGGTAAAATCACTTTCAAAAATGATGATACTGCCAACGTTCACCAGACTGTCGGTAAAGTTAGTTTCACTGAAGCTCAGATAAAAGAAAACTTGGTAGCTTTCTTGGATGCTTTGAAAAAGAACAAACCAGCCAGTTCAAAAGGAACTTACATCAAAAACTTAATCCTGTGCTCAAGTATGGGGCCTGGTATAAAAATCTCTGATAACTAAAAGATTAGCCCCTCATTGTTGAGGGGCTTTTTTTAAATACATATGCTAATTTTTGCCACTGTCGGTCACACTACCTTAGCCGAAGATCAAATCAGAAAAATTGTCTTGGCTGGAGCTGATGTAATCCGCTATAATTTTGCTTATCGAAATATAAGCGAAAATGTTGAGTTGGTAAATATAGCAAAAAAAACTATAAACGATCTAAATTCTTCCGCAAAAATTTTAATCGATTTCCCGTTAAACAAAATTCGTTTAGGAGATTTTGATATAAAAATTTTTGCGGTAAAAGAAAACCAAGAACTAATTTTAAAATCTGCTCCATTTTCTCCCAATTGTCATGAATTTATTCCAGTAGATACTCAAGCTCTCGGACAAAAAGTATACGTTGATCAGACCATTACTATTGGTGACGGAGAAATATCAATGCAGGTAACAGAAATTTTAAATAGCGAAACAATAAAAGTTAAGATTCTAAACAACGGCGTCATAAACTACATAAAGACTTTTAATTGCAAGTATAGAATCTCCGAAGCCGAGACTATCAAATTGTATGACGAGACCCTGGAAAAAATAAAGGATGTTGCACCTAACATAATCGCTATCTCCTTCATCAATTTTGAAACCAACAAAAAAATAAAAGAACTTATTTTATCAAAAAATATTAATTTGAAAGTAATAATTAAAATTGAAAACGGATTGGAAGAAAATGATATCGAAAAAATTTGTTTAGACAATTTTTATAGTTCCATCTTGATTGATCGTGGTGAACTAGGCGTAAATGAACCTTTTGAAAAAATGAGCTACTATCAGGAATTGATCATAAGAGCGGCTAAAAGATATGGCAAAAAAGTAATCATCTCCACACAAATCCTAGAAAGCACCATTTATAATTTCATTCCTTCCAGATCCGACATAAATGATCTGGCTGAAATTGTACGTTCCGGTGTCAACGGTATAATGTTTTGCATGGAGACGTCATCCTCTTCTCGCCCTGCCTATCCAATTTCAGTAGCGAAAAAAATTATTTTAGAAATAGAAAGCCACAAAAATATATGACAGCTGTCAAAAAAACACCTTCTATCACCGAGTGGTTATCCGAAATTAACTACAAAAAAATAGAAGAATTTAGACGCGAAGATTCCAAAAAACGTGATCGTTTAGAATTGCTAAATAAAATAATTGGCTTACCATATTTAAAAGCTTACAAATTTACTCCGCTGGAAATATTGGACAATACTCCAAAATTTAAAGAGTTGGTAAAAACTTTAGGCCAAACCAAATTTTTAATAAAGTTGCTACCAACCGATGCCCGCCTACCCAAATTACGCGCTCGAGGAAAAAATCCAAACCAATGTCAACTCTGGCTCAAACAACAAAAAATCAATAATAAAAAATATTTAGTCGAAATGGTGCCGATAGATAAAGATGAAAAAATGTCAGCGGTTTTTTGTGTTAATAAAAATGGAGTATGGGGAGAAATAATCAAAGGTCCAATCTGGAGTTTCTCCAAAGGCACGTATACAAAAAAACCAATAATATTTTCTTCAGATTTTAAAAATTGGAT